>SKHS01000118.1 GCA_007116835.1 Halomonas sp. | reverse complement strand
TGTTTGCAAGGCTTCAGCGGCGTGCTGGGCGCACTCTTGATCGGTGTGCCATGGCGTATGGTGGCTATCAAACCATAGGCTGGCAAAGCCATCGGCAGCTTTATCCACAAGTAGCACTGGTACCACGTCGCCCTGGTAGTGCCCGCGGGTTTTCCATTTGCTTTTACCTGCGGGGCTAAGCGGTGGTGCGTTGAGGGCGTCGCGTAGCCATGTATTGATGTCGTCTAGCATTACGCTCGCCAAGTACACTTCGATGTCTGGAAACCGCTCCATCATACGCTTACCTCGTTATCCGTTAACAGGGCTTGAAGCGTAGCTTCATAGATGCGGCTGAGTTCATCCAGGTCGCTGGCGCGCACGCGCTCATTCACCTTGTGAATAGTGTCGTTGAGTGGGCCAAGCTCTACGACCTGAGCGCCAAGCGTCGCAATAAACCGGCCATCTGAGGTGCCACCACTGGTCGAAAGCGCAGGGCGTTCACCGGTAACGGCTTCTACACCGCGAATGGCCGCATCGACTAACTCGCCTTCTGCGGTCAAAAATGGTTCACCGTTGAGCGTCCAGTCGATGTTGTACTCAAGGCCATGCTTATCCAAAATCGATTCGGTGCGGCTTCTTAACGTCTCATGGGTCACTTCAGTGGAATAGCGGAAGTTAAAGACAACTTCTACTTCACCTGGAATGACGTTGGTTGCGCCTGTGCCCGCGCGAAAGTTAGACACCTGAAAGCTAGTGGCGGGGAAGAACTCATTGCCCGCGTCCCAGTGTTCGTGAACCAACGCATCTAGCGCGGGCATAGCCTGATGAATAGGGTTGCGTGCAAGGTGCGGATAGGCCACATGGCCTTGCACCCCTTTGATATGCAGAACGCCACCCAATGAGCCACGGCGACCGTTTTTAATCACATCCCCTAGCCGGGTGGTTGAAGAGGGTTCACCCACAATGCAGTAGTCCAGGCGTTCGTTACGCTCGCGTAAGTACTCAACCACTGCACGGGTGCCATCTACGGCAGGGCCTTCCTCATCGGACGTAATCAAAAACGCAATGCGGCCATCGTGCTCTGGGTGGGCTGTCACAAAGCGCTCAACGGCGGTAAGCATCGCCGCTAGGCTGCCTTTCATGTCTGCCGCGCCTCGCCCGCAGAGCATGCCGTGCTCATCAATACATGGCTCGAACGGCGGGAACTCCCAGTTCGTATTAGGCCCACTGGGCACGACATCAGTGTGGCCAGCGAAGGCTAATACGGGACCATGATGGCCTCTTACTGCCCAGAAGTTTTTGACATCACCAAACGGTAATTGCTCGATATGAAAACCGAGCGCTGCTAAGCGCTCAGTCATCAGGTCCTGACAGCCTTCGTCGTCCGGCGTTACCGACGCCCGGCTAAGCAGTTCAAATGCGAGCTGCAACGTGGGCGACAGTGTTTCAGGCTCAGTTATGGGCATGCAGCGCCTCGTTCAGCGCAATGGCGCTTTTATTGGTCAGGCACTCAATGCGGCCATTTTGCGAATTGCGGCGCAGTAACAGGTCGTCCTGGCCTGCCAGCTCGCGAGCTGCCACGGTGTTAACTTCTTGGTTCTGGTCATCGAGCAAGGTAACTTTAGAACCTGCGGTAATATATAAGCCCGCTTCCACGGTGCAGCGGTCGCCTAGCGGAATGCCGATACCGGCATTGGCACCAATCAGGCAGCCTTCGCCCACCTTGATAATGATGTTACCGCCACCTGATAGCGTGCCCATGGTGGAACAACCGCCACCTAGGTCAGAGCCTTTGCCGACCATAACGCCTGCGGAAATACGCCCTTCGATCATGCCGGGGCCTTCAGTACCTGCATTGAAGTTAACGAAGCCTTCGTGCATGACCGTGGTGCCTTCACCCAGATAAGCGCCCAGGCGCACGCGGGCAGTGTCGCCAATGCGGATGCCAGTGGGAACAACGTAATCGGTCATTTTGGGGAATTTATCGACACAGTCGACGGACAGTGCGCGCCCCGCTAAGCGTGCTTTTAAGCGGCGGGCGGGAAGCTCTTCGATATCAATCGCGCCCTCATTGGTCCAGGCAATATTGCGCAGCAGGCCAAACATGCCGGTTAAGTCTAGTCCGTGGGGCTTAACTAAGCGGTGGGAGAGTAAGTGTAGTTTTAAGTAAACTTCAGGCGCAGTTTGCGGTGCCTGGTCACTGTCTAAAAACATCGCGACCAACGGGCGTTGGCTGGCGGCGAATGATTCAGCAAGTGCGGCTTGCTCAGAATGGCCGGCAGCTTCTAATGCTTTTGCTAAGCGCGTGCAATCTTCGGGCAGGAAACTGATTGATGCATTTCCAGCCGGGGCGTCTAGCGCCTCTTTGGCCGCATTGACTAAGCTGTCTGCAGGATGAAGCAGCGGTGCTGGGTAGTAGATTTCTAACCAGTCGCCCTGGGTGTTTTGAGTGCCGATTCCAAGCGCGCAGCTCAGCATAACGCGTCTTCCTTTAAAGTTTGTGATTCACAATCAGTTATTAGGGCTCAGTGGTATGTTAGCCACTGAGTGAGTCGTAATCGCCGTCGCGGTAGCCGACTAAAATAGTGTCGTCATCAACTTCTAACAGTGGCCTTTTGAGCAACGTAGGCTGTTCCAGCAACAGCCTTCTGGCAGACGTCGCATCTAAGCTGTCTTTTTCTTCCTGGGGTAAGTCACGCCAGGTTTTGCTGCGCTTATTGATGGCTTCTAATAGGGGGACGCGCTCAAGAATGTGCTCAAGCAGACTAGCGGACAGGCCATCTTTGCGCAGGTCATGGGTCTTGAACGGAATGCCTTTCTCTTCAAGGGCTTTGCGTGCCTTGCGGCAGGTGTCGCAGGTGTTGATGATATAGAGTGTCAGCATACAACCTCCTTATAAATCGGCGGCGTTTTAGCCGCGCTCCACTAATTGGCGCAGGCGCATAGCCGCCTCTAGCGTTGGCGCGAGCTCCGCCACTAATGCCAGGCGTAGCCGACCAGCACCTGGGTTAAGGCCGTTTTGCCCCATGCGGCCCATCAAGCTGCCAGGCAATACGCTAACGTGTTGCTCGCTAAACAGCCTCTGGGTGAAGGCAATGTCATCACCTCCTGGCACCGCTGGCCATAGGTAAAAGCTCGCCTCCGGCGTGGGGAAGTTCATGACGGGAGCCAGCACGTCGGTTACCGCGCTAAATTTTTCGCGGTACGCATCGCGGTTGGCGCGGACGTGGGTCTCATCTTGCCAGGCGGCGATAGAGGCGTGCTGAAGCGGTAGCGACATAGCGCAGCCGTGGTAGGTTCGGTAGCGCTTAAACGGTGTGAGCAGGTCCGCATCGCCTGCTACAAAGCCAGAGCGTAGTCCTGGTAAGTTGGAGCGTTTAGATAGCGAATGAAACACCACGCAGCGTTGATAATCGTCGCGGCCAAGCTCCGCACAGGCCTGTAACAGGCCGGGCGGGGGCGTGTTTTCATTCAGGTATAGCTCTGAGTAACACTCGTCAGAGGCGATGATGAAGTCATGCTCATCGGCCAGCGCGATCAGTTGTTTAAATTCAGCAAGCGGCGTGACGGCACCCGTTGGGTTGCCTGGTGAGCAGATAAATACCATTTGTACGTCGCGCCAGGTTTCAGCACTCACCGCCGAAAAGTCAGGGCGGAAGCCGTTGTCTGCCGTGCAATCTAAATAGAGCGGCTCGCCCCCTGCCAGAAGGGTGGCCCCTTCATAAATTTGATAGAAGGGGTTAGGTACGGCCACCTTGGCCGGGCGTTGGCGATCCAGGGCTGCTTGCACAAACGCAAAGATGGCTTCCCGGGTGCCGTTAACCGGAAGCACTTGGCGTTCGGCATCTAACCCGGTAAGTGCGAAACGTTGCGTTGCCCACCGGGCAATCGTTTCGCGTAGGGCGGGCAGGCCGTTGGTTGCCGGGTAGCGGGCCATCTCTGCTTGGTGGGTCACCAGCGCTTCTAATGCCCCTGGGAAAGGGGCGTGTTGAGGCTCGCCAATGGTGAGCGGAATATGGTCAAGGCCCGTCGGTGGCACAAGCGCCGCTTTTAGGGCAGCTAGCTTTTCAAACGGATAGGGGTGCAGGGCGTTCAGATCGGGATTCATGGCGTGTCCGTTGATAGCCTAAAGGCGGTGCTGGAGATCCGTAAAACGGCTAACTAAGCTGCTGATTATAGGCAAGCCCTGGAGTCACCTCAAACTTAACCGCCAGGGCTTGGCTTATTTAAATGCTCATTTAAGGCTTATACGCCGAGCACTTCGATTAGCCGTTCGCGCAGCTGCTGCTGTCGTGTTACGTCGGTAAGTGGCTCACCTGATTTAGTGGTGATGAAGAAAACGTCTTCCACCCGCTCGCCCAAGGTGGCAATTTTTGCCGCCGAGAGGGCAATATCTTGCTCCATAAAAATACGTCCTACCCGAGCAAGCAGGCCGGGACGATCCGGGGCAGTTAGTTCTAGCAGCGTGCGGTCGTTGGCGGGATCCTGTTCGATCACGACCTCGGTGGGCACTTTGAAGTGCTTCAGTTGGCGAGGCGTATGACGAGTAACGATATCGGGATAGTCGTCTGGATCGTCCAGCTCCTCAACGAGGTGGCGGCGCATCTCCTCAATATGTTCGGGATCGCGAATGGGCTGACCATAATGGTCCAGCACAATAAACGTATTCAGCGTCCAGTCATTGTTTGAGGTGGCGATACGGGCGTCGTGGATAGATAGGCCTAGCTGCTCCATGGCAGCGGCGGTGGCAGCAAACAAGTCATCTACCGAGCGGGTATGGATAAACACCTTAGTGCCACCTTCTGCCATATCAGCGGTGGGTGCGCTAATTAAGACCAGCGGCAATTCAGATGGCTGGTGGGCAAGAATACCTTGGGTCTGCCAGACAATTTCGCTAGGTGCGTATTGAAGGAAATAGTCTTCGCCGAGAGACTCCCATAGCGGGTCAATTTGAGCGCTGTCTACGCCGACGGTTTTCAGCAAAGAGCGCGCTTCAGTACGGGTTTCACGCACCCAGTCGTCTCGGTCGGGTGGGTTTTTTAAGCCACGCCGAAGCGCTCGCTTGGTTTCGGCATGGAGTTGACGCAAAAGCGATGCCCGCCAACCGTTCCACAGGGTGGGGTTAGTGGCGTTGATATCAGCCACAGTGAGCACGTAGAGGTAGTCTAGGCGAGTTTCGTCGCGCACGGTTAGGGCGAAGTCGCGAATCACGTCAGGGTCGCTGATGTCACGCTTTTGAGCCGTCATCGACATCAATAGATGATGCTCCACCAGCCAGCGTACTAGATTGGTATCGTGCTGGGAGACATGATGGCGTTGGCAGAACTGTTCTACGTCGCGCGCGCCAATATCTGAGTGGTCGCCACCGCGGCCTTTGCCGACGTCATGGAACAGCCCGGCAATCCACAGCAGATCTATCTTAGGCAGTTGATGAATCAGTGTCGCGGCGACCGGGAAATCATCCTTCGCATCTGGTTTGCGGAAACCGTGTAAAAACTTCAGCAGCAGGAGTGTATGGGCATCAACGGTGTAAATATGGAACAGGTCGTGCTGCATCAACCCAACCGCACGACCAAATTCAGGCAGGTATTTGCCTAAAATGCCGTAGCGGTTCATGCGCCGTAGCTGGCGGGGTACATTGCCTGGTGAGCGCAATATTGACATAAACAGCCGCTGGTGGCGTGGGTCTTCGCGGTAATGGTCGTCAATTTGATGGCGGTGGTCGCGAATCAGGCGAATGGTGTCTGCGCGCACACCTTCTATTTCTGGGTGCTTGGCCATCAGTAAGAACAGTTCTAGCATGGCCGCCGGGCGCTCACGAAACAGGCTGCGTGAGCGCACCTGGATATAGCCGCCTTTGATTTCGAAGCGCTCGTTCAGCTTGACGGTTTCCAGTGCCTCTTTGCCGCGCAGGATAACCTCGTCAAAGTGCTGCAACAGCATATCGTTGAGTCCGGCCAGAGCGGTCACATGCCGATAGTAGCGCTTCATAAACTGCTCAACGGCCAGGCGCTCGGGGGTATCCTTGAAGCCAAACATCTCGGCAATGGTGCGCTGGTGGTCAAATAGCAAGCGGTCTTCAGCGCGGTCTGTGAGCATATGCAGGGCGTAACGCACTTGCCACAAAAAGGCCTGCCCCTGGCTGAGGATGCGCAGTTCGGCATCGTTCATAAAGCCATTCGCGACAATGTCGGCATAATGCTCAGTGCCAAAATGGCGTTTAGCGACCCAGCCAATCATTTGAATATCGCGCAGCCCGCCGGGCGAACTCTTAAGGTTTGGTTCTAGGTGGTACTCAGAATTGTTGTAACGGTAGTGGCGGGCAATTTGCTCTTGCCATTTTGCTTCAAAAAAGCGATCGGCGGGCCAAATATGCTCGGCGCTCAGACGCTCACGCATCTGTGTGCGAAGGCGTTTGGGGCCAGCAATCAGCCGCGATTCAAGTAGGTTGGTCATCACAGTAACGTCGGCTTCTGCTTCCCGTTCACAGTCACTTAGTGAGCGTACGCTATGACCAATTTCAAGGCCGATATCCCATAGGAAAGTAACGAACGCGCTTAATGGCTCCCGGTAAGGCGTATCATCATCGCGCTCAAGCAGTAGCAATAGATCGACGTCAGAGTGTGGGTGCAGCTCTCCCCGCCCGTAGCCGCCTACGGCTACCAGGGCTACGCCATCATCAGGCCAGTCGTGTTGTTCCCAGGCGATGGCCAGCAGTTGATCCAAGTACCACGCTCGCCCGCGGACTAAGTCACGTATATCCGCTCCTGAACGAAATCGCTCATCCAGCCTGGCTTGTAGTTCGCGTAGCGCCGCTTTAAACGGCGCAATAGGAGAGCGTGATCCGGCGAGCTCTGTGCGAAACATCGCGAGATCATACAGCGTTGTGTCCGGCTCGAACCGGTAGTGGTGAAGGAGCATTAGCGGTTCAAGAAGCTGAGGTCTTCGTCGCTGCGTGCGGTCAGCACGTCAACACCTGTTTCCGTGACCAGCAGCGTATGCTCCCACTGAGCAGACAGGCTGCGATCCTTGGTGACCGCTGTCCAGCCATCGCGCAATACTTTGGTTTTGTAGCCGCCCACGTTAATCATTGGCTCGATAGTAAAGCACATGCCAGCTTTCAGTGGGATGTCGGCATCGGGCGCATAGCCATCGTAGTGTAAGAATTGCGGGTCTTCGTGGAAATCAGCGCCGATGCCATGGCCACAAAAGTCACGCACAACAGAGTAGCCGTGGGATTCTGCGTGCTGCTGAATGGCGCGAGCAAGTTCTGACAGGCGAACGCCGGGCTTCAC
>SKHS01000278.1 GCA_007116835.1 Halomonas sp. | reverse complement strand
AGTAAGCAGTTCACATTTACACGAGGTGTTTAGGAGAGAGCTATGGTGCCCCAAGACCGCATTAGCCGTTTAGCCCAGCAAATTGGTGACCGTTTACAGAACGCGTCCCAAGCCCCGGAAGACATCCAAAAAGGCGTCCAGCAGGTAGTACGCGGCGCGTTTGATCGGCTGGAGCTGGTATCACGAGAAGATTTCGATATTTTGATGGATGTACTGCAACGTACGCGTGCCCGTGTTGAAGCACTAGAGCGCCAAGTGGCCAGCCTTGAGGCCGCCGTTGAAGCGTCTACCTCAACAAGCACTCCCCCCATGGAAGCAGAAGCACCCCCCACACCTGTTCAGCCCAACAACGCCAAGCCTGACAGCTCCGTCTCAGAATAACCTCAACGCTTTCACCAGCGGCAAGAGCCACTCTTGCCGCTGTGTGAATGACACTGCACCGCGCTTCACCGGCTGTGAAAGCACCAATACAGCGCACACAGCAGGCAAACTCAGCAAACGCCCTTTCTCCCCAATGCCCCAACATAATGCAGCCACGCCACGCAGCGACACGTTACCGAGTAATGCCACCCCTCTGATCGCTCAACTCACGTGATGTTGTACGAAACGTCGTCGGGCGCAGGCAGTTTTCGCATAAAATCTAGGTTTAAACGGTGACATTAACGTACTGTTGGCGACTAACAAGGAGACATTGATAAGCGAGGGAGTGCTATGACACTAGCCATTGTGGCCACGCGCGCAGGCGTTGGGCTGGAAGCACCCGCCGTGCATGTTGAGGTTCATTTAGCCAATGGACTGCCAGGGCTAACGCTGGTGGGCCTGCCGGAAACCGCCGTTAAAGAGAGCCGCGAGCGAGTGCGCAGCGCGCTCATCAATGCGGGGTTTGACTTTCCCAATACCAAACGCATTACCCTAAACCTTGCCCCTGCCGACCTGCCTAAAGAGGGTGGCCGCTTCGATTTACCGATTGCGCTCGGCATTCTGGCTGCCTCTGGCCAGATTCCAGTGGATGCGCTAGAAGGCATGGAGTGCGCAGGTGAGCTGGCCTTGGATGGCAAACTACGCGCCGTGCCCGGCGTACTGCCTTTTGCTCTCGCCACACGGCGTGCCCATAAGGCACTGATTATTCCCCGCGATTGCGCTGATGAGGCTGCCTTAGCAGGTGACTTACCCGTTCTACCTGCCGACACGTTATGGCAGGTGGTTGCGCATTTGCTGGGGCAAGAGAAAATCCCGCCCCACCAACTGTCTGCCTCAGTGAGATCCACGGCTCCCATGGCCGATTTAGCCGACGTGCGCGGCCAGCACCAGGCACGCCGCGCGCTGGAAGTGGCGGCCGCTGGTGGCCATAATTTACTGTTAGCAGGCCCTCCTGGCACCGGTAAGACCATGCTCGCTAGCCGCTTACCGGGCATTTTGCCGCCGCTTTCCGAAGACGATGCACTCCAGGTGGCCGCCGTGCGTTCCGTATGTGGGCTACCCTTAGAAGCAGACTGGGGCCAGCGGCCGTTCCGTCAGCCCCATCACAGCGCCAGCGCCGCTGCCCTGGTAGGCGGGGGCTCAAAACCCAAACCTGGGGAAATCTCGCTTGCTCACCACGGCGTGCTGTTTTTAGACGAGCTGCCGGAATTTTCGCGCAACGTCTTAGAGGTTTTACGGCAGCCATTGGAAACGGGGGAAATACATTTATCTCGCGCCAGTCACGAGCGTCGTTACCCGGCACGGTTTCAGCTTGTTGCCGCCATGAACCCCTGCCCCTGCGGCCATTTGGGTGACCCACGCCAGCGCTGTCAGTGCAGCGCCAGCCAGATTCAGCGCTACCAGGCACGCCTTTCTGGCCCGCTGCTAGACCGCATTGACCTACAAGTAGAAGTGCCCGCTCTACCCCCCGAACAGCTCACTGCCCAAACCCAGGGTGAACCTTCCAGTGCGGTGCGCGAGCGGGTGATGGCCGCCCGTGAGCGGCAAATGGCGCGGGGCGCACTCAACAGCCAACTTAGCGGCAAAGCCCTAGAAACCGCCTGCGCGCTAAGCGATGAAGAGCGCATGTGGTTAGCGGAGGTACTGGAAAAACTCAAGCTCTCTGCCCGGGCTTACCATCGCGTGCTGCGGGTAGCGCTCACCCTGGCTGACCTACAAGGCGAACCCAAGCCCAGCCAACCGCACTTTATTGAAGCCATCGGCTATCGGCAGTTGGATAGGCTGTTGAGGGGGGCTTAGTGAACATTCTCGACAAAGTTATCCAGCGCCTCAAACAGCTCTCGCCGAATTGGCTCGGCTTCGTTAACCAAATGGTGGCGAGCTTCCGGGTGGCGGTGTATCTCTGCATTGGGAAATTTCTCCTCCAATACCGCTAGGTTCCACTCCCAATCGACGGTTAAGTCTTGCTCACCCTGCAAAATCAGCGTGGGTAACGGGTTAGGTTGCAGTGCCAACAAACGCGGCATCCAACGTCGCATCGCGGTAATCCACATAACACTTAACCGTTCGGGCTGAAGTGGATCTTGGTCACGCAGAAACGTCGTGAACTGCTCGTCGGTAGAATTAGGGCGATATTTGCGTGGTAGCTCTTTTAGAAACGGGCTGGCAATAAGGTGCAGCCAGCTAGACTGACTCCAACGCCAGGGGCGCACCAACGGTGCCAACAGCACAATACCTGCCCAGCCCGCCACTTCACGGCGAGTAAGCGCATCGGTCGCTAAGATTGCCGCCCCGGTACTCTGCCCAACGCCTAGCCACGGCTTAGGAGCCATCCCTTGGTCATGTAAGGTCGCCTGCAGATGCGCAAGGCAGTGCTGATAGTCGTCAAAGTCTTCAATTTCAGCCCGTGGGCCGCTAGAAAGGCCATGACCAGGAAGGTCCCACAGCACCACCCGCCACCCCTTAGCTAACAGGCAGCTAAGTAGATGGCGGTAAAGCCCTAAATGGTCAAAGTAGCCATGAATCACAAACGCGGTGCCCGTGGGCACAGGAGGGCTCCAAACTTGGCACCACAACGCAAAGCGCCCAGTATCGACAAACCCAGCGTGCACTTCACTGGTGTCGTTTAATAGCGTTTCTAAGCCATAGTGGCGCAAGTAGTCATGCATGGCCTGTGTCAGTGCTCCCCCAGGAGATAACCGGGAGAGCAACGACTCACCTGCCGCTTGCCGAAACAAGCCTTCCAAGTGTTGGAAATTATGCATTAACGTCTCTCCGTGAGCGCCACACGTCCATTCGTTGAGCGACAGCAGTAACCTCTACCGCTCTCATCATTTGGTCGAGCATTTTGCCGCTTTAGGGTCTACGCTGTTTACATGCCACCGCAGATGTGGAAGTATTTTCCACAAATATACATTTACCCTGACCGTGATAAGCTGACTGTTATAAAAGTTATCCACGGGCACCTTTACAGGAGAACCTCATGAGCGAGCGTATCACGCGTCACCGTTTACAGGTGGCAGCCGATCTAGACCGTTTTATCAACGAGCAAGCTTTACCGGGCACCGGCGTCGATGAGAACGCCTTCTGGGCTGGTGTCGACGCTCTGTTCCACGATTTGACTCCAAAAAACCGTCAACTACTCGAAGAGCGTGTAACGCTTCAAGAAAAACTTGATGCCTGGCACCGTGAAAACCCCGGCCCGGTGAGCGACATGCCGGCTTACCGCAGCTTCTTGAAAGAAGCCGGTTACCTGGTTGAAGCGCCAAATAGTGTTAAAACTACCACCGCTAACGTAGATCGCGAAGTTGCCGTTCAAGCAGGCCCTCAGTTGGTGGTGCCTGTGAGCAACGCCCGCTATGCACTGAACGCCGCTAACGCCCGCTGGGGCAGCTTGTACGATGCCCTATACGGCACCGATGCGATTTCAGAAGAAAATGGCGCCGAAAAGGGCACCAGCTTCAACCCGAAGCGTGGCGAAAAAGTCATCGCTTATGCCCGCGGCGTATTGGATCGTGCAGCGCCACTGGCCACAGGCTCTCACCGCGATGCGGTGAAGTACACTATTCGTGACGGCCACTTGGTGGTTAG
The DNA here is from genome assembly GCA_007116835.1 of Halomonas sp. Taxonomy (GTDB): domain Bacteria; phylum Pseudomonadota; class Gammaproteobacteria; order Pseudomonadales; family Halomonadaceae; genus Vreelandella. Next base: position 19,433 of record SKHS01000278.1, on the reverse strand, counting down.
CCTGGAAGGTGGTCGTGAAACCGGCCTGAAAGATTCCGGCAAGCTGATCGGCTTTAACGGCGACGCATCGGCGCCAGACGCCATTCTGCTGGCCAACAACGGCCTGCACCTGGAAATCCAGATCGACGACAGCCACCCAATCGGTAAAACCGACCCCGCTCACGTGAAAGACGTAGTGGTGGAAGCAGCGCTGACCGCGATTATGGACTGTGAAGACTCCGTTGCCGCCGTCGACTCTGAAGATAAAGTCGGTGTTTACAGTAACTGGCTTGGCCTGATGAAGGGCGACCTGGAAGAGAGCATCGATAAGGGCGGCAAGACGTTCACCCGTACGCTGAACGCCGATCGTACTTGGCAAACTACCGATGGTAGCACCGTTAAACTGCCAGGCCGCTCGCTGATGTTCGTGCGCAACGTTGGTCACCTGATGACCACGCCTGCTGTGCTTGACGAAAACGGCAACGAACTGCCGGAAGGTATCCTTGATGCAGTGGTGACGTCGCTACTGGCGCTACACGACCTGAAGAAAGATGCTGATCAGCCGCGCAACTCTCGCACCGGCTCTGTTTACATTGTTAAGCCGAAAATGCACGGGCCGAAAGAAGTGGCGTTTGCCAACGAGTTGTTTGGTCGCGTTGAAGATATCCTGGGCATGAGCCGCGACACCCTGAAAATGGGCATCATGGATGAAGAGCGTCGCACCACCGTCAACTTGAAGGCGTGTATTGCTGAAGCAGCGTCTCGCGTGGTGTTCATCAACACCGGCTTCCTTGATCGCACCGGTGATGAAATGCACACCGCCATGGAAGCAGGCCCGATGGTTCGCAAAGGCGATATGAAGAGCGCTGCATGGATCACCGCCTACGAGAAGAATAACGTGCAAGTGGGCTTAGCCTGTGGCCTGCGTGGCCGTGCCCAAATCGGTAAAGGCATGTGGGCGATGCCCGACCTGATGCACAATATGCTAGAGCAGAAAATTGGTCACCCGAAGGCAGGTGCGAATACCGCGTGGGTGCCTTCTCCCACGGCAGCAGCACTGCACGCGCTTCACTACCACCAAGTCAACGTTACGGACGTCCAGCGCGAGCTGGAAGCCCAGGGCGAGCCCGATTTCTTAGATGACCTGCTCACCGTGCCAGTCGCCGACAATGCCAACTGGTCGGATGAAGAGATTCAGCAAGAGCTGGATAACAACTGCCAGGGCATCCTTGGTTACGTGGTTCGCTGGGTAGAACACGGCGTAGGCTGCTCGAAAGTGCCGGACATTCATAACGTTGGCCTAATGGAAGACCGCGCTACCCTGCGTATTTCCAGCCAGCATATCGCCAACTGGCTGCACCACGGCATTATTGACGCGCCGCGGGTAGAAGAAACGCTGAAGCGGATGGCGAAAGTAGTTGATGAGCAGAACGCTGGCGACCCCACCTACACAGCCATGAGCGCCGATTTTGAAGGTTCAACAGCCTTTAAAGCAGCCTCCGACCTGATCTTCAAGGGCCGCGTACAGCCTTCTGGCTACACTGAGCCACTACTGCATGAGTGGCGTCAGGTGCACAAAGCGAAGTAAACTCGCTTAACGGTGTCATCAGCCTCGGGGCGCATACCCCGGGGCTTTTTTATATAAGGAAAACAACAATGACAGTCATGACCGCCGAACAAATTGAGCACTTTCTTGATGACGTGTTTCCCCAGCGAATGGGGCGTATTGAACGCGTCGGTGAGATGACAGCCACCCTGCGCCTCACCATCGGCAATGAGCACCTTCGCCCCGGCCCTCGCGTGTCTGGCCCGACCATGATGGGCTTTGCAGATGTAGCGCTGTATGTGGCCATTTTGGCGCAAATTGGCCCGGAAGCGATGGCAGTCACCAGCGACTTAAACTGCCACTTCTTGCGTGCCGCTTCAGGCGAGCACGATATTATCGCCCATGCTCGCCTGATCAAACTAGGCCGTCGCTTAGCGGTAGGCGAAGTGCAGATTTTTTCTGTCAGCGACACCACTAAGCCCGTTGCGCATATTACCGCCAGCTATGCGCTGCCAGACAGCCAAGCTGCTGACGCAAACGCTAGTCGCTAAGCAGCGCAGTGGTCGCCAATGCCAACCAACCAGCGATGAGCAACAGCCCACCAATGGGCGTTACAATACCAACGCTCAGGCCTGCCAGTGCCATTAGGTAAAGCGAGCCTGAAAACGCCGTGATTCCTAACGCCCATAGCGCCAGCACTATTTGCTGCCCTGATTGTGGGGTGTGGCTACGCCAAGCCAACACCGCTAACATGGCCAATGTATGCCACGCTTGGTAGCGCACGCCGGTTTCGACGAGGTCGACCATGGCGGCGCTGGTGCGTGCTGCCAATCCATGAGCCGCATAGGCGCCAACTAGCACCATTACTGCCCCTGAAAGCGCTACTAAACACCACCAGGGTTTGTCCGCTCGCTGCATGCGTTGCTCCTGTTTATCAGTACTCACTATTCAGTACTTGGAATAAGTACTTGGGATACGTACTCGACGTGCACACTCGATATTTCACTGAGATGTTTAACGTTGTCACATACCTTGGGCGGTGCGAAACCGCTACAATAGAAAACGTTTTGCCTCACCGAATGGGACACTTACCGTTATGTCTACTCCTCATGAGTCGATACAACTTTCGCTCAACGGCGAACCGCATACGCTGGCCGCTGGCCTTAGTGCCGCTGACCTGATTGAGCAATTAGGCCTAACCGGGCGCCGTATCGCGGTGGAAATTAACGAACAAATCGTACCCAAAAGCCAGCTTGCCCAAACGCAGTTAGCCAATGGCGACCAAATAGAAGTCGTTCACGCCATTGGCGGCGGCTAGCGCAGCCCGTCACCCGTTTTTGCTTTCACAAGGAACCGCTATGACGCTACTGACCGATACACCGTTTACCGTTGCTGGACGTGAGTTCAGCTCTCGCCTGCTGGTGGGTACGGGCAAGTACAAAGACGTTACCGAAACCGGCGCAGCCATTGCCCAAAGCGGCGCGGAAATTGTCACCTTTGCCGTACGCCGCACCAACTTAGGTCAGGACGCCGACGCGCCTAACCTGCTGGATGTGATCTCCCCCCAGCGCTATACCCTGCTGCCCAACACCGCCGGGTGCTACAACGCCAAAGACGCTGTGCGCACCTGCCGTTTGGCGCGCGAGCTGTTAGACGGCCATAACCTAGTCAAGCTGGAAGTACTCGGCGACGATCATACGCTCTACCCCAATGTGGTCGAGACGCTAAAAGCCGCTGAAACACTGCTAGCGGATGGTTTCGATGTCATGGTGTACACCAGCGACGACCCCATTGTGGCACGTGAATTAGAAGCCATGGGCTGCTGCGCTATCATGCCGCTGGGCTCGCTAATTGGCTCAGGGCACGGCATTCAAAACCCCCATAATGTGCGCCTGATTGTCGAGCAGAGCAGCGTCCCCGTCTTGGTAGATGCCGGTATCGGCACAGCATCGGATGCGGCCATGGCGATGGAGCTAGGGTGTGACGGCGTGCTGCTTAACACCGCGATTGCGCACGCCCGCGACCCTTTACGCATGGCCCGCGCCATGAAGCTAGCCGTAGAAGCTGGCCGCGATGCCTTCTTAGCGGGCCGTATGCCGCGCCGCCAGAACGCCGACCCTTCTTCGCCTTTTGCAGGCCGGATTAACGGCTGATACAGAGACACCATGACCGATACCAACGACACCGTGCCCAACAGCGATACCCCCGCCACCACCGGGCCCGAAAACGCCGATGCACCGCTACACCGGCGGGGCATCAAGAGCTACGTGATTCGCGCGGGACGCATGACCCAAGCGCAAAGCCGCGGCTTGGAAGACGTTTGGCCACGCTTAGGGCTGACGATTGCCGATGGACGCCAGGATCTTGACGCCCTGTTTGGCCGCCAAGCGCCACGGGTGGTGGAAATCGGCTTTGGTATGGGCAACTCACTTATTGAGCAAGCCGAGCGCCACCCAGATACTGACTTTATTGGCATTGAGGTTCACGCACCAGGGGTTGGCAAGCTGCTAGATGAGGTAGATAAGCGCGGCCTCACCAACCTGCGCGTGTACCGCGAAGATGCCCTAGCGGTGCTGGAGCAGTGCCTGCCAGAAGACTCGCTCACCACACTGCAGCTGTTTTTCCCTGACCCGTGGCCGAAAAAGAAGCACCACAAGCGACGCATTGTGCAGCCTGCGTTTGTTGAGCTTATTCGTACGCGTTTAAAGCCTGGTGGCACCTTCCACATGGCAACCGACTGGGAAGCCTACGCCGAGTGGATGGCCGAGGTGATGGACGCTGCACCCGGCTATGCCAATACTGCTAGCTCAGAAACAGCGCCCTACGTGCCACGTCCTGATTTCCGCCCCCTCACCAAGTTTGAAGCCCGTGGCGAAAAGCTTGGCCACGGCGTATGGGATTTGATCTACCGCCGTGAGGCTTAGAAGCAGCGATTAACGGCAAGCTAAGCGTCGTTTACGTTCACTTATCGTAAACGACGCGATGCAGCGTACCGCTACCGCGTTCAAAGGCATCAATATTCGCCAGGGTGGTCTCGGCAATGTTGGTCAACGCTTCACCGGTAAAAAACGCCTGGTGCCCAGTAATCAGCACGTTATGAAAGGTGGTCAAACGCATGAACTGATCATCATCGATCATCTTGTCCGATAGGTCCTCGAAAAACAGCTGCTCTTCCTCTTCGTAAACATCCAACCCCAAACGACCAATATGGCCACTTTTTAGTCCCGCAATGACGGCCTGTGTGTCCACTACTCGCCCACGCCCGGTATTAATCAGCATCACGCCTTGCTTCATCTGGGCGATGGCGGCGGCATCAATCAGGTGATCAGTATCGGGCGTCAACGGACAGTGCAACGAGACAATATCCGCCTGAGCATAGAGCGATTCCAGCGGCATATACTCTACAAACGGCTTGGCATTTGGGTTTGGAAACGGGTCGCTGGCAACCACTCGGCAGCCAAAGCCATGCATAATATCGGCGAAGATCAACCCAATCTGCCCGGTGCCAATAACGCCCACGGTTTTACCATGCAAATCGAACCCCAGCAGCCCATCCAGAGCGAAGTTACCCTCGCGTACCCGATTGTAGGCGCGATAGGTCATGCGGTTTAGACTCAACACAAGGGCGACCGCGTGCTCGGCCACCGCGTGGGGCGAATAGGCGGGCACCCGCACTACGGTGATTCCCAGCCGATCGGCCGCAGCCAAGTCAACATGGTTAAACCCCGCCGAACGCAGGGCCACTAAGCGTGTTCCACCTTCGTGTAACTGCTCTAATACGCTTGCATACAAATGGTCGTTTACAAAGGCGCAGATGCTTTCAAACCCTTTCGCAAGAAGAGCCGTCTCTACCGTCAAGCGTGCATCAAAAAAGCAGAGTTCATGACGATTCGCGGCATTGGCACGGGTAAGAAAGGTTTGGTCATAAGGTTTAGCACTAAAAACAGCAACGCGCATAGCAGTAGTCCTGGCTCTTGAAGGAAGTTCAGCATAGGCAATTTGCCCATTATCTGCTGAAACAGAACAGGAGATAGGCGTCGAGGTCAAAGAAAATGATGATTAACAAAAGAAAGGGGTGGCTAGAAAAAAGAAGGCCGCTCCAAAGGAGCGGCAAAAGACCGTGACTAGCAATGAGAGGGAGAAACCATGACAGAAAACTGGCGCTAATGTTTGCCAAGTAGCTGTCTTGGTTGCCAACGTCTCATCAAACGCTGACCATCACAATATAATCATTCTCATTTAATACGTCAACCCAAATGCGAATACTTTTTATTTAATTTTTAGTTAGCGCTTAATGCTAGCCTGCCAACCGCAACCAAAAAGGCAGCGTTAGCATTGCAAGCAGCGTTTGGCCGGTAATAATCGCTGCCATTAGCTCGGCATCTCCCCCTAGCTGACGTGCAAGAATATAGGCCGATGTGGCGGTGGGCAGCGCTGCAAACAGCAGAGCGACATCGCGGCTGACGGGGTCCAACCCCACCAACCACGCCAATAGCAGTACCAACGCCGGCATTAGCAGCAACTTAATGCCATTGGTAGCCATCACACCCCGATCAAGCCGCAACAGTGCCACTGGGCGCAGTGCCACCCCCACGGCTACCAGACCCAGCGGCAGCGCCGCACGACCTAAAAGCGCTACCGTCTCTTGGCTCCAGCCAGGCAAGCCCACGCCTGAAAGATTAAGCCCGATCCCCGCCAGACACGCTAAAATCAGCGGATTTTTTACCAGCGCAAGCGCACTTTGGCCAAGGCTGCCACTGCCCAGCGTGCCTGCCGCCACAAAGCTTGCGACACACATGACGTTGACCACCGGTACCATAAGGGCGACTGCCACCGCGGCGGTAGTCGCCCCCGCGCTGCCATGCAGCGCCGCTGCCCCCGCCACACCGACATAGGTATTAAAGCGCACCGCACCTTGAAACACCGACGTAAATGCCGCGGGCGTTAACCCTAAATAGCCACGACAGCACCATAGCAGCAGACCAAAAAAACCTAGCGTGCCGAGAAGTACCAACGCTAAGCGCCCAACCGGCACTTGGCTGACATCAGCGGTTGCCAAGGTTCCCACCAACATCGCGGGAAACAACACAAAATAAATCAATCGCTCCATGTGTGGCCAAAAGTCGCCACTCGGCCAGCGTCGATAGCCAATTGCAGCACCCAACAAGATTAATAAAAACAGCGGCCCCAACGCCCCAGTAATGCTCTCCATTGGTGCTCCTCGTTAGCTGCGACATCCCAGCACAGCGACATCCGCGCGATTGCTGTTACCATGAAAAGAACTTTCGCCTTTCGGCCTGCGTAGCGACCATTCTGCCATGAAGAAATTGCCTAAACCTGTCTACTTTACGGGTTTTCCAGCGCTAAAAGTGCTCATTCTGGTCACCGGCCTCGCGCTGGCGGCGTGTACTTGGTACGTGTTCGCCAATTGGCTACGCGATGACAGCGATGTTGTGTGGTTTAGCCCAAACGCTAATTGCGACTTGCATACTGGCCCGTGTTCAGCAACGCTAGGTGCTAAAGGCCAGTTAACCTTGGCTATTGATACTGACGGTCGCATAGAAGCGCTTGATATATTAGCGCTGAATGTAGAAGTGAAGGGCCTAACCCCCAGCCAGGTAACGGTCGACTTCATTGGCCGTGATATGGATATGGGCTTACATCGCTTTGGGTTAACCGCCGCTGCGCCAGGCCAATTCCGTGGTCAGGGGCAAGTTGGCATCTGCACGCAAGCAATAATGCCCTGGCGGGCGCGGGTTATTTTAGACACCCCCGAAGGCAAGCTGGGTAGCTGGTTCGACTTTGACGTCATCAGGAGCTAAAACGCATGGCTGCTAAAACAATCAACCGTAAACCTCTATGGCTGGGCCTTGCGCTCTTGTTAGCCCTACTAATGGTTTCTGCCATTGGCATTTACCAGTTTGCATTTCAAGCCAGCAATGACGATGCGATAGGTGGCCCTATTGAAATGCCCTCTACCCAGGGGGCATTTTCGCTTTCCCAGCTAGGTGAAGACGACATTGCCATTGTTTCCTTCGGCTATACCTATTGTCCCGACGTTTGCCCGATGAACCAAGCCGTTAAGCGCCAAGCACTCACCCAGCTCAGCGACGCGCAGCGCGAACGTGTCGTGCCTCTCATGGTAACCGTTGACCCTGAGCGCGATACGCTGCCTCGTATGACAGAGTACATGCAGTTTTTTGGCGATGAGTTTATCGGCTTAGTGGGCAATCAGGCACAGCTTGAGGAAGTAGCGGCACGCTACGGCGTGATTTGGCGGCGGGTCGAAGCACCGGATTCCGCCATGGCATACACTATTGACCACAGCGCATCACTGTTTTTAGTGAACCGTGACGGCGATGTACTACAGCGCGTACTTTATTCTCCAGCGCCTCATGGGTTGGTGTCGGCACTGGAGAATGCGTTAGGCAGTTAATCGTTTACAGCTATTCTGGGGTGCTTTGCAGCTGATCCAACATGTTCATTAATGCACTGATTTGAGTGCCTTCTCGCGTGTCATGCAGCGGATTGATTTGCCACGTACTTTCTGCAAAGCCCCACCAATCCCAACACCCCTGGGGGTTGGCCATACTGCTTTTTGCCTGCGGATATAACACCACCTGTCTATGTTCTGCTGCCCAATGGTTTAAACCACTGTAACGCACAAAAGTATCACCAATCGCCTCAACACTCATTTGGCAACCGTGCAGCGCGATCGTGACCGGACAACCACCCGCCTCGCAAGCCTTTGGAATATAAACATAACCCACGTCGGCCAAGCCTTTCACGGCATACTCTGACTGATCAAATGCAATTAGCTCGCCTTCACTGGGATTAACGTCACGTTCAGGATAAAGCCACGTTAGCATATCGCCCGACACGTCTTCATCACAGGCCAGCACATGGCTGCCGCCGCCCTGACGACAGCCGCCGAGCGACTGAGGGGTAGCGTTCGCATGTTTTGGCAACCTGATAGGCCAGCCATGTCCAGTGTTTTCGCTGCGCACGTAACGCAGCTGTTCCGGTGACGACAGCCAGCGCTGCCACTGCTCAGCTAGCAGGCTGCCCAATTCAGGCACCACAACGTCATCTTCTTCGCCGTGCCATACAAAGGCACGCAGCTGGCTGAGTGCTTTCTGCTCACCGACCTGATCAAGCGACTCATAACGCTCTCGGCGCTGGTGTAATTCGTCTAACGAGGGTAGGCCTCGGCGAGTGTTCATACACTGGTTAAGTGCCAAACTTAATGCGCCTTGGGCGCAGCTCCAAGGACCCGCCGCGAGTACCCCTACGCCGCTGAAGCGCTCAGGCCATGCCACTGCCACTTGAGAGGCCATATACCCCCCAGAGGAGACGCCCACGACGCTGGCCTGCTCACTTGCTGCACTCAAGGCGGGCAACTCACTAGGTGCTTCACTCACCTCAGCGTGAACAGCGCTGCTGCCCAGTAGCACTAAAACACCCAGCAAGCGAGAGGTGAACACGGCGGAAGCCATCATTTATTCGACGCCTAACAGTTCAACGCGGAAGGTCAGCATTTCGTTCGGGCCGATAGGACCTTGACCGCCCTCACCATAGGCAAGCTCAGCAGGAATATAGAGAATCCAGCTATCACCAACGCTCATCAGCTGTAAGGCTTCCTGCCAACCCTCAATAACCTGATTCACCTGGAAGCTAATCGACTGGCCACGCTCAAAAGAGCTATCGAAAACGGTGCCATCCAGCAGCATACCTTCATAGTTCACTTCGACGGTGTCTTCTGGGCCGGGGCTTGCGCCATCGCCTGACTCAATCACTTCGTATTGCAAGCCAGACTCGGTGACTTCAACGTCATCACGCTCAGCATTTTCTGCCAGAAACTCTTGGCCCTCTAGTAGATTCAACTGGGCTATTTCTGCGGCTTCTTGCTCGCGTGCCTCCATAGATCGCTCTTGGAAAACAACCAGCGCTTCCATCATCTCTTCTTCGCTAAGCGCAAGTTCGTTGCTCTCAAACACATCACGCATGCCATCGGTAAATGCGTCGAGGTCTAGGTCTTCAATATCGGCCTGCATGCTTTCGCCCAGAGTCACACCCAGGCTGTAGGCCAAACGCTGTTCATCGGTTTCAGGTGCCGCTGCCGCAAACGGAGCAACCAGTAGCAGGCCAGCAAGCGCGGTTGAAGAGAACAATACTTTCATGAAAAAAACCTTATCTAACGGCGCTGCGCGCCAAATGTGTTGAGTGCCTCAAAGACTAACACCCGCCGCTTCAGGCTGCATTACCTGAAACGGCGGGTGTTCATCAGACCACAAATACGAAGGGAGGTTTAGCGTATTACACGACCAGCGTGGGGCAGTGTGCCGCACCCGCCACACGCTGTGAAACACTGCCAAGCAGCAGGTTTTTATCCCCGTTGGTGCCTTGGGCACCTATCACAATAAGGTCACACTCTCGCTTGCGAGCAAAGCGTGCAATGGTGCGAGAGGGGCGGCCACCTTTAACAAATGCTCTTACCCGCAGGCTGTCAGCCCCCATTTCAATGGCATAAGATTTTGCATGCACCGCAATTTCTGTTGCGTACTCTTTGAGGGCATCATCCGGAATATCCAGCTTATTGGGCCGCACCATGGAAAGCGACGCTTCAAGGAGGCTGTGATGCTTAAAGACACACAGCAAGTACAGTTCTGCGCCAGTCAGCATATGCAGGCCAACGGCTTTTTCCAATGCGTTGATCGCCCCCTTCGAGCCATCCACTGGAATTAAAATACGGTTAAACATCCGCGTGCTCCTTGTGACGGGTTAGCGGAAGGCAAGATCACGCAGGAATAGCGCAATTTGCGGGAATGCGATAATAAGTGCCGCTGCCGATACCAGCATGAAAATAAACGGCGGCGTCCCTTTGATCACTTCCAAGTAGGGTCGCTTGAATATCGCAATCGCGGTAAATATGTCGCACCCGAAGGGCGGGGTCGCCGAGCCTATAGCTACCTGAAGGGTAATCAACACACCCACCAACACGGGATCAAGCCCTGACGCGGCAATAGCGGGCGCGAATATCGGCGTTAGTACCAAAATCACCACAATCGGGTCAACGAACATACAGGCCACGAAGAACGCTATCGAAATAGCGATTAACACGCCGACCGGCCCTGCTTCGTTAATGCCAAAAGCACCCAACACGGCCTGAGGAATCTGAGCAAATGAGATAATCCACGAGAACCCATTACCCGCAGCGACCAGAATAAACACCACCGCCGTAATCAAGCCCGTTGACTTAGCAATGGTGAACATATCCGGCAGCTTCAATGAGCGGAAAATGACGAACTCAAGCAGAACAGCATACAGCACGCACGCTGCGGCGGCCTCCGTAGGACTAAACACGCCTCCGTAAATACCGCCAACGATCAACACCGGGAAACCTAGCGGCCATAACGCCTTTTGAACCGCAACTGCACGATCTTTCCAAGACGCCTTTGGCTCTGTAGGTACTTTATTGACGATTGCATAAATGATGCAGTAGATCGAGAACATGCCAAGAATGAGTAGACCCGGGCCGATACCTGCAATAAAGAGTTCAGCAATCGAGGTTTGCGAAATGACCCCATAAATAATCATGCCGATACTGGGCGGGATCAAAAAGGCGATATCGCTAGAGTTAATAATCAGTGCAAGGGTAAAGGGGTCTTTGTAACCCGCCTTGAGCATTCTGGGGCGCAGTGGAGAACCAACCGCCACCACCGTAGCCTGAGTAGAGCCAGACACGGCACCAAACAGCGTACAAGATGCTGCCGTACTCACGGCTAAACCGCCTTTGATGTGGCCTACAAACGACATCACCATATCAATCAGGCGATTCGCCGACTGGCCACGTGTCATTATATCTGCTGCCAAAATAAACATTGGCACTGCGATTAATGCCGTTGGGCTGATTCCGCGCATCATCTGCTGAATCAGCGTTTCCATCTGCCCCAAGCCGCCAAAGCTCATAAAGAAGCCGACAAACGCAGCGGTCATAAGAGGAATCATCATCGGGAAGCCGAGCAGCAGCAGCACGATCATGATGGTAATGATTGTTGCAGTCATGGGTCGTTCCTCGCTGACTAAACTTCCGTTTCAGTATCTTTGTAGCCGTCCACCACATGCGTCGAAAGATAAACATCTTTCGAGATCATATTGGTATAGGCCGTCATGACGTACTGAATACCGGTTACTGCAAACCCGACGGGCACCCAGACGTACATCCACCAAGCAGGTATACCGGTAGATGGAAGACTGCGACCACGGCCCATAATGGTGTCGATATAGCCGACGGAGTAGTAACACAGCACAAACATCACCAGCGCGGTAAACAAGCTAATAAAGATCATCAGCGCGCGCCGCCCCCCTGTGGGCAAGGCATCGTAAATGGCTGACATGCGAATATGTCGCCCATGACGAGCTGCATAGCCAATGCCCGCAAAGGTTACCAGGACGATTAGCATCCGATTGACTTCTTCGGAAAAGTGGAGGCTTTCTCCAAAGGCAAACCGTCCAATGACATTGGCGACGGTGTTGATAGCCATTAAAATTACCCCAGAGGCCAAAATAAACGCCTCTGCCTTACTGATCCAGGTATCTAGCACTCCAAGTGGACCAGGCAGCATCGAGCGATATTTTTTTTCGGCAATATCGTCTTCGCTCATATCCATCGCAAATGCTCCTCTTGGTTCCCCTGACGCGACTGCGCCCTTGTTTTAGTACGTCAGCTTTCATTACGTCAGCGTTAGTTTAGTCGTCCTGAGATGTTCAAGATGTCTATCGCTAATATATGCCCCTACACTGTAACGACTAACCACGTCCTATCATTCAACGCTGATTGGCCGCAGGGGCATTCAATGAAAAAGGGGCAGCCCGACGGCTACCCCTGTACATCACACGCTAATTGAACGCTTGAGATTAGTTGTTCTGTACGGCTTCCAGGTCTTGTTTGAACTGCTCAAGCAGTTCGGCACCACGTTCGCCGGTCAGCTCAACAAAGCGCTCTTCAACCTGAGGCGCACGATCACGGAAGGCTTGGATCTGCTCTTCAGTAAGACGAGTCACCGTTACCTCATCCGATGCGGCCTGAATCTTTTCTAGTGATTCGTCTGCCAAGCCAGAAATATGATCCAGAATGTGCTCATAGGCAGCTTCTGTCGCATCACGCACCAGCTGTTGGTCATCTTCAGACAGGCTGTTATAGAAGTCTTGGTTCGCCATCATCGCAGTGGTGAACCAGCCGTGACCAGTAAAGATCAAGTGCGGAGAGACCTCGTAAAGACCACCGGACTCAATCCAGAAGATCGGGTTTTCTTGCCCCTGAAGGATGTTGGTTTGTAAGCCGCCGTATACTTCACCCCATGGGAGCGGCGTTGGGCTGGCACCGAAAGCGCGATACGTTTCCGACAACAGCGGATTGGTCATAGTGCGAATGTTCTTACCACGCAGCTCTTCAGGCGTTGTGATCGGCTCATCCAGCGTCACGACCATCTCACCTTCCGGGTACATCTTCAGCAGCTCCAAGCCTTGCTCGGCATAAAGCTCTGGGAAAGTTTCATGAATGGCGGTACTTGAGTTGAAGAACTCGATAACGGTTTCTTCATCGGTTGGCAGCAAGTAAGGCACAAAGAAGATTTGCGCTTCAGGGATCAACGCCCCGGTAAAGCCAGGTGATTGGTTAACAAACTGAAGAATGCCCGCCTGAGTCTGTTCCATAATATCATCAGACTCACCTAGCTCACCGAAACGATAAACTTGAACGGTATGGTCAGAGTTCTCTTCAACGTACTCTTTAAACGCCATGGCGAAAACATCTTGCACATCGCCTTCGTACTCTTCATGAGCGTAACGCCAGTTGTCCGCCTGGGCGGCGGCGCTTAGGCCAAACAGCAATGCACCAACGCTTGCTGTGGTCAGTAGCTTGGTGGTAACTGAACGGGTAGAAACAGTTTTGCTTGCCTTCATGCAGAGTTCCCCTTGCAGTGGTAAGCGCGCTATACGAGTGCGCAAGAATCTAATTTTTGTATAATGCGTGCCACATTTTCACACTGCACTAATGACTGATCGCTGTTTATTGATGGCTCTGCGCATTTAACGACTTCTAAAATATATGCTTCGAGAGTTGCCTGTTGCACAAAAGGTCGGCTTCCCGAAAAGCGCTTTTTAAAATAGTTAAAAACGCATCACCGCTATTACAACGTTACTGAACAGCCATGAGGTGATTTTCATTATGTGGCTCTCATTACGCGGTTGTGTAATACGCATTATTCAAAATAGCTTAACTTCAGGCTAGCGCGGTCACTCGTGGTGGTCAAGCTGTCTCGCTAGCGTATGCAATGCTTCCCAACCCTCTTCGCACACGGGTGACACAGATCGGCCACCAGAATCAACTGGACGACAAAACAACTGATTCTGCAGCCATTTTTCAACATCATGCTGGCTTATGGCACAATTTTTTAACCGTTGGTTATGGTTAGATGCTTGCCATGCCCACTGCTGCCAGCGTTGAAGGTTCTCACGTTCAGCTTGAAGCTCTGCCTGCTGAATCAGCTTTCGCAGCTTGGCAATGGCATCATTACCGATTGCCTGTGGCTTAAGCTCACGACGCAGCTGCCGCAAGGTCATTGTCACCGTCTGTTGCCAATACTCGCGCTCTTTGCGCGCCTCTGCCAGCGCAGGCTGCGCAGCTTGAAGGCCATGTTGATACAACCAGCTGTGAAACAGCAGTTCACACACATCGACATCTACGTGATCCTGCAGCACAAGACACGCCTGCTCAACGCCAGGCTTCGCATAGAAAGTCAGTGCAAAATCCCATAACGATGTCTGTTGCAAGCGCTGCAATCGGTTAGAATCGAGCATTAATTTAGCCACTTTTTTCGGGAGAACGCATGATCGCACTGCGCCAGGTCGCCCTGCAACGGGGCACGCAAACGCTACTCGATAACGCAGACCTCACGCTACATAACGGCGTGAAGGCAGGTATTATCGGGGCTAATGGTGCCGGTAAGTCGAGCCTGTTCAAACTCCTGCTAGGCGAGATCGGCCCTGACCAGGGCGACGTTGAGATGAGCGGCGGACAGCGGATAGCCCATATGGCTCAGGAAGTTGACGCCCTAGACCGCCCCATCGTGGAGTACGTGCTAGATGGCGACCACGCCTTGCGCCAAGCAGAAAACGACCTGCAGTCAGCACGCACGTCAGGCGATGCACACCGGGAAGCAGAGCTACATGGCTTAATCGAGACTCTTGATGGCTACACAGCGGCGTCGCGGGCAGCGCAGCTGCTAGTAGGGCTTGGTTTTGTTCAAGCAGACCTTACCCGGCCATTGTCCGACTTTTCCGGCGGCTGGCGTATGCGGGTGAATCTAGCCCGCACGCTATTTATGCCGTCTGATTTATTACTACTGGATGAGCCGACCAACCACCTGGATCTCGATGCCCTGCTTTGGCTAGAACAGTGGCTAACTCGCTACCCAGGCACACTGCTGCTGATTTCTCACGACCGCGACTTTCTCGATGCTGTGTGCGATCACATCGTGCACATGCATCACCAAACACTCGAGCTTTACCGCGGTAACTACTCCCGCTTTGAGCGCACGCGGGCTGAAAAGCTTGCCTTACAGCAAGCCGAAGCGGCCAAACAACAGGCTCGCCGCGAAGAGATCGAACGCTTTATTGCACGCTTTCGTGCCCAGGCAACGAAAGCAAAGCAGGCGCAAAGCCGTGTAAAAATGCTGGAGCGTATGGGCGATATCGCCGTCGCCCACACAGACTCCCCCTTTCATTTCACCCTGCCCGCGGCGGATAAAACCTCACACCCGCTGCTGGTGCTTGACCAAGCCACCCTTGGCTATCGCGGAGAAACGGGCGATGTCGCGCAGTTGGAGAAGGTCAACATTACGCTGTTACCCGGCAGCCGTATTGGTCTGTTAGGCCCGAATGGCGCGGGTAAATCGACGTTGATCAAATCACTGACCGGCGAGCTTGCACTGCTGGAAGGTAAGCGAGTGCCGGGCGAGCATTTGGCCATTGGCTATTTTGCCCAGCACCAGCTGGAAAGCCTGGACGTAACCACAACGCCGTTTGTTCATGTCCAGCGGCTCTCGCCCACCGCAAGCGACCAGGAGATTCGCAACTTTCTAGGTGGCTTTGGCTTCAAAGGCGACGACGCCTTTGGCGAAGTTGCCACCTACTCCGGTGGCGAAAAAGCGCGTTTGGCGCTGGCCCTCGTCGCCTGGCAAAAGCCTAACTTGCTGCTGCTCGATGAGCCAACCAACCACCTGGACTTGGAAATGCGTGAAGCGCTGACCGAGGCGCTGGCAAGCTTTGAGGGCACCGTCATTCTGGTGTCCCACGACCGACACCTGCTGCGCGCTACGGTCGATGAGTTCTGGCGGGTTGCCGACCATCGGGTAGAGCCTTTTGATGGCGACCTTGATGACTACCGGGTATGGCTGAAGGCACGCTTGGAAGAGAGCCGCCGGGATTCGCGCAGCGAGAAGAGCGAGCGACAGAATCAACAGCCCAGCGGGGACCGTAAGGCAACTCGGAAAGCTGCGGCGGAGCTGCGTGAAAAGTTACGCCCGCTGAAAAAGCAGCGTGACCAGGCTGAAAAAACCATGGAGAAAGCCCAGCAAGCACTGGAAGAAGTAGAGACGTTGCTGGCCGACCCAGAGCTTTATACCGACAACTCACGTAAATCAGAGCTTACCCAGGTGCTCGCTAAACAAGCGGACATTAAAAACCGCCTGGACAGCGCCGAGCAAACGTGGCTTGCCGCTGAAGAAGCGCTAGAAACCATGGAGGCTGAGCTACTGGCCAGCGACAATGCCTAACCGTTCAAACGCTATCCACTAACACTCTTCCAACCTGCTAGCTCTCTAGCAAGAAGGTCACTGGCCCATCGTTCACCAGCGCCACCTGCATATCAGCACCAAACTGGCCGGTGGCAACATTGGACCAAGCGGCGCACGCGTTGGCCACCAAGTAGTCAAACAGCCGCTGCCCTTCCTCAGGCGGAGCTGCACTAGAGAAACTGGGGCGCAGCCCTTTACGCGTATCGGCGGCCAGAGTGAACTGAGACACTAGCAGCAAGCCTCCATTAGCCTGCTGTAAGTTAAGGTTCATTTTGTCGTCATCGTCACTGAAGACGCGATAATGCAACAGCTTATGCAGTAGCTTGTCCGCATCGGCCTCGCTGTCACCTTTTTCAACACCTACGAATACCAACAGACCATGGTTAATGGCACCTACCGTGTCACTTTCGACCGTCACGCTGGCATTTTTGACCCGTTGAATTAGTGCTTTCACGCTTACTCCTTGCCCTATTATCCGCTGTTGGCACTAGTGTAAGCACAAGCTAACTTTCCAGGCAAAGCATTGCTTTCGTTTAGTTTTGTCCGAGCAAAGCATCGCGAAAGCTTGTATTCAGCGGACGCTCGCCTAACCAGATACCAAACATGGCACTCGCAAAGTCTGCGTCGCCCTCTTCAAACAGTATGTCGCCATTGAGCGCTAAACGCAGCTGCTCACCATCCCAGCTAAGCAGATAGCGATCACCGGGCACCACATCACGATAACGCTGGTTAAGTCGCTTAAGGGGTTCCTGAAGTTGGTTAAACTCATACAGCGTCAGCGACGCTTTCAGCGTTTTCTCAGTCGCTTCGGCGAAATCGCTCGCATCAATAGCATGAAAGTAGGCCAACTCCAGTCGGCGAGGCGTATTGCTTAGTGGCTGTGGCTCAGACGCTGTTTCCAACTGATAGTAGGCGCCTGCATAAGCGGTCCAGATCATATAGCGGAATATGCCACTGCCGATTAACGCATAGCGCTGACCATTATCGTCTACGACGCGGTCAAAGCGTTCGCCCCGCTCGGTCACACTGTCTGCCAATGCCTGGGACGCAAACAACAACGCGACTAAGGACAGCAGTACGATAAACAACACACTCCCTGAAACAGTGCTGTTTCGCTCACCTATTTGTTGACGTAAAAACACAGCTAGAACCTCCCCGTTGCACGACGCATTTACTAGCGCCTACTCGCTATACATACATGCAAAAAAGGTTAAGGTTCCGTACAACATTCACCAAGGACGGCACAGCATCAGGTCGCAGTGCGGCTCGCTCAACAGCATCTCGATAAGCGGGTTAGGCTGATGGGGACGGCTACGACTGCCGAGCATCACAAGATCCGGCGAGCGACACTTCACGTAGTCGTGCAGCACATCGCAGGGTTGGCCGGGTTCCAGCACCAGCTCGATATCAGGGACACTATCGAGCTCTCGCATCAGGCTTTCCACTTCGTTATCTAGCGCTTCGCGCAGGCGTGTGACTTCGTGGTCGCGCCACTGGGCGTAGTAGGTCTGGGTGCCCAACTCGCGTTCCCCAGGCAAGCTCCAGGCATGCAGCAGCGTCAGCTTTGCTTCCGGAAAGCGAACGAGCGCTTCTTTGATGGTTTGTCGAGCCGTCAGCGAGAAGTCTACCGGCACCACAATATGCTGCCATGGCTGGGTCGGCAGGTAAGACGCCACAACCACCGGACAAGGCGCGCTGCGTAGAATGCGCATTAAGGTGGTGCCCGCGATCAAGTCTTTCTGACCGCGTTTGCGGTGCATGCCTAAAATAATCAGCGATGCTTGGCGCTCATGGGCTTCGCGGACAATTTCAACATGAGGGGACCCCACCACCGTTTGAATCATCAGCGAAGGGGCTTCCAACGCGTAATCCTCGCGCAGGTCGGTCATCGTAGCACTGATATCTTCATTAACGGCGCGTTCAAGGTCGTGCAGCATTCGGTGAGGCAGGTAGGGATCAAGCACATGAAGAATATCCAGCTGCGCACCCTGTGCATAAGCTAAGCGTAGGGCGCGTGCAAACGCAGCGCGGTTATCCTCGGAAAGGTCTGTGGCAAATAGCAGCGTGCGAGACATTGGGCAACTCCTTGGCCGAACAGCTCAGCCTGACAGGCGATCAAACGGGCACCTTTCAGCATGGTGCCCGTTTGCGCATATCGCAAGGCGTCTCCTCTCTTCTGCTATGCCAAACTGCGCGCTTCTTGAGCGACGTCATCGTTTACCACCAGGAGTGAAAGTGATGTACCGGTCCGCGACCCTTACCGACGTTTAGTCTGACGCTCGCTTCTAACGCGGCATGCAGCCACTGCTTTGCGTCACTAATGGCCTGAGTGGGAGCATCGATGCCTGCCTCCATGGGTAACTTCGCTAAACACGCCGCGATAGCAGACGACAGCGCACAGCCAGTGCCATGAAGGTTGTCGGTGGCAATTCGCGAGGCAGGCAACCAGGTGTGACCGCTCGGCGTTGCCAATAAGTCAGGGCAGGTTTCACCACGTAGGTGGCCTCCCTTTAACACCACATAGGGCACACCCAACTGCACTAAACCAGGCAGCATGGCCTCCATTGCCTCAAGCGTTGCCGGAGGCTTAGCGTCTAATAATACGGCCGCTTCTGGCAGATTCGGGGTCACAACATCGGCTAACGGCAGCAGAACATCGCGCACCGCTCGAATACCTGCATCATCGACCAGAATATCGCCGCTTTTTGCCACCATTACTGGGTCCAATACAACCCATCGCGGGCGGTGCTGACCAAGCACCTCCGCAATGACTTCCGCAACATCGCGGCTGGCGACCATACCGATTTTGACAGCATCAATGGCAACATCATCTAACAGGTGTTCCAGTTGCTCGCGTATCGCCTGGGGCGATACGGGGTACACCGACGCCACACCGCAGGTATTTTGCACCGTGAGTGCGGTAATGACGCTGGTGCCGTAAGTGCCCAGCGCAGAAAAGGTCTTTAGGTCTGCCTGAATACCAGCACCGCCCGAAGGGTCAGAACCAGCAATGGTCAGTACATTGGCTATCTGGGTCATACACACCTCTT
>SKHS01000109.1 GCA_007116835.1 Halomonas sp. | reverse complement strand
GTGATTCAAGCGCTGCCTGGGCAGCGTACTGGGCCGGCGGAGCACAGTTGTGACCGCCGTCTTGAGTTTATTGACGGTCGTTGGCAGACAACGGCCCTGACACAAGAGACGAGTGCATAATGGGTAAGAATGTCGTAGTCCTGGGTACCCAATGGGGCGATGAAGGCAAAGGCAAAATCGTTGACCTGCTCACTGAGTCGGCATCGGCGGTAGTGCGCTTTCAGGGCGGTCATAACGCCGGCCACACCTTGGTGATTGAAGGCGAAAAAACGGTTCTTCACTTGATTCCTTCCGGCGTGCTGCGCCCAGGTAAAACCTGCGTGATCGGGAACGGTGTTGTGCTGTCGCCTGAAGCGCTGATCAAAGAGATCCGCGAGCTCGAAGCGAAAGGCGTGCCGGTGCGTGAGCGCCTGCGTTTGTCGCCTGCCTGTCCGTTGATTCTGCCTTACCACGTGCGCTTGGATCAGGCGCGTGAAAAGGCTCGCGGCGTGGCAAAAATCGGCACCACCGGCCGTGGTATTGGGCCTGCCTATGAAGATAAGGTTGCTCGTCGCGGTCTGCGTCTGGGCGATATGCTTCACCGTGAGCGTTTTGCTTCTAAGCTTGGCGAAGTGCTCGACTATCACAACTTTGTGCTAGTGAATTATCACGGCGAACCTGCCGTGGACTTCCAGGAAGTGCTGGACACTGCCATGGAAATGGCAGAAGAGCTGCGCCCGATGGTGTGCGATACTGTCAGCATGGTTCACGATTTGCGTAAAGCTGGCGAAAATATCCTGTTTGAAGGTGCGCAAGGTTCGCTGCTGGATATCGACCACGGTACTTACCCCTACGTGACCAGCTCCAACACCACAGCAGGTGGCACCGCCACCGGCTCAGGCGTTGGCCCGCTGTATCTGGATTACGTGTTGGGTATCACTAAGGCGTACACCACACGCGTTGGTTCTGGCCCGTTCCCTACCGAGCTATTTGACGTCGATGGACGCCACCTGGCCGAGCGCGGGCATGAGTTTGGTGCCACAACGGGCCGTCCACGCCGCTGTGGCTGGTTTGATGCAGTGGCGCTGCGTCACGCTGTGCAGATAAACTCAGTATCAGGCATCTGCTTAACCAAGCTTGATGTGCTGGATGGACTAGAAAACATCCGTGTGTGTGTCGGTTACCGTGGTAAAGATGGCGAAGTGCTGGATAATCCGGTGGACTCAGAAGGCTACGAAGCCGTTGAGCCGCTGTACCACGACCTGCCAGGTTGGAAGGAGTCTACCCTAGGGGCTAAGAAGGTTGATGAGTTGCCCGCCAACGCGCGTGCCTACATTAGCTTCTTAGAAGAGCAGGTAGGCACCAGCATCGACATTATTTCAACCGGTCCTGACCGTGTTGAAACCATTGTGCTGCGTAATCCGTTTGACGGCTAAGCCAGCAGGCATAGCCAGCTAAACAAAGAGGGGCGATCACTTCGCCCCTCTTTTGTATGGCTTTGTATGACGACCTTTCTGCTAATCCTTCCGACACTAGAAATCGATACCGCGCCGCGCTTGCAGGCCGTTGTTAAAAGCGTGCCGTATTTCTTGCATCTCTGTCACCGTATCTGCCATCGCCACCAAGTCTCGGTGGGCATTGCGTCCGGTAATAATCACCGTTTGTTCGTGTGGCCGGTTGAGAAGTGCTTGCTTAACCCTCTCAATTTCTAAGTAGCCGAACTTCAGCATATAGGTGATCTCATCAAGCACCACAAGATACGTGTCTGGATCTGCGAGCATCGCCTCAGCTTCTTGCCATACTTCCAGGCAGGCTTTGGTGTCCGCCTCACGGTTTTGCGTGTCCCAGGTAAAGCCAGTGGCCATAATCGCAACGCTAAGGTTGGCATCCTCTTCGAGACGGTTGCGCTCACCGCACTCCCATAAACCTTTAATGAACTGTACAACGCCTACTTTGTAACCGTAGCCAAGTGCACGGGTAACAGTGCCCCAGGCAGCGGTTGTTTTGCCTTTGCCATTGCCTGTATTGACTAGCAGCAGGCCGCGTTGCTCGGTGGCATTAGCGACTTTTTCGTCTACTCGGGCTTTTAGTTTTTCCATCGACGCTTTATGACGTGTATCTCGATCGCTCATGGGTGCATTTCCGTAGGCATGTGATTAATCCAGTGATGGCTAGGGTAATCCATCCAGCGGCAATTTAACATTGCTAAGGTTAAGCTCTGTATAGTTGTTGAGAGGTTCTGTTTAAGTTTTTAGGGCGTCGAGATTAGAGGGGATGTGACACATTATTTAAGAGAATTGGCCGGTTGGGGGCTAGCTGCTCTAGAATAGTGGGTCATGTCTTACTAGGAACTATGCCATGCCCTCTTTTGATATTGTGTCGGAGTTTGATCAGCACGAAGCGTCCAATGCCGTTGATCAGGCAAACCGTGAAGTACAAACACGTTTTGATTTTAAAGGTGTCGATGCCAGTTTTACTCTCGAAGGTGAAAAAGTGCAGCTTGAAGCACAGGTTGATTTTCAGCTTCAGCAAATGATCGACGTATTGCGCAACCGCCTCATCGCTCGTGGTATTGATGCCCGCTGTATGGATATTCAAGATCCGGTGTTGTCTGGGGTGAAGGCGCGTCAGGAAATTGTTCTTAAACAGGGGCTCGACCAGGCTGAAGCAAAAGATGTGGTGAAGCGCATTAAAGCGAGCAAGCTAAAAGTACAGGCGCAGATCCAGGGCGAGAAGGTTCGTGTGACGGGTAAAAAGCGCGATGATTTACAAAGCGTAATGGCGCTACTGCGAGGCGAAGAAGGCCCAGAGCTGCCCCTGCAATTTGATAACTTCCGCGACTAACTTTCCAGGCAAGTAGTTTTGATAGACAGTTTTGCTAGATAGTGCTTACAAGCAGTTCTTACAAACAGTTCTTATAAACAGCAAGGTGATGGCGCAGCGTACGCTGCCCATCTTGAATGACAACGCTTACAGGAGTCACGCACTATGTCTGATCCGCAGCCGGTTTATTTAAGCGACTATCAGCCGCCCGCCTACCAAGTTACCCATACCGAGCTGACGTTTGATCTTGACCCTGCCACGACCCGCGTCACAGCAACGCTACACATGAAGCGTCATGCAAGCGCTGATGCACAGGCACCATTGGTGCTAAACGGAGAGCATTTAACGCTGATCTCCTTGGCAATAAACGGTAGTCCTTTGGCTGACGCAGCGTATCAGCTAACCGATGAGACGCTTTGTATAGCGGAGGTGCCTGAGACCTTTACCCTAGAGAGCGAGGTAGAGCTGGCACCCAGCAGTAATACGGCGCTGGAAGGGCTATACCAGTCTAACGGTATGTACTGTACCCAGTGTGAAGCCGAAGGCTTTCGGCGCATTACGTACTATCCAGACCGGCCCGATGTAATGGCAACCTTTAAGGTCACGGTGATGGGTGATGCCACCCGTGAGCCGGTGCTGCTCGCCAATGGTAACCCCGTTAATCAAGGCACCCTAGAAAGCGGACGGCATTTCGTCACCTGGGAAGATCCTCACCCCAAACCTTGCTACCTTTTTGCGCTGGTCGCCGGTGATCTACATAAGGTAGAGGACACTTTCGAGACCATGAGTGGTCGCAACGTGACGCTGCAGCTGTGGGTCGAGCAAGAAAATTTAGATAAAACCGCGCATGCCATGGCGTCGCTTAAACGCGCGATGACGTGGGACGAGCAGACTTATGGCCGCGAATACGATTTAGACTTGTTTATGATTGTGGCGGTGAATGACTTCAACATGGGGGCGATGGAGAACAAAGGGCTCAATATCTTCAACTCTGCTGCCGTACTGACACATCCGGATACAGCAACCGATGCCACCTTCCAAAATGTCGAAGGCATTGTGGCTCACGAGTATTTCCATAACTGGTCGGGCAATCGAGTGACCTGTCGCGACTGGTTTCAGCTCTCCTTGAAAGAAGGCTTCACCGTTTTTCGTGACCAGTGTTTCTCGGCAGATACCAACTCGGCTCCCGTTAAGCGCATTCAAGACGTGTCGTTTTTCCGTACCGCTCAGTTTGCTGAAGATGGTGGGCCAACAGCGCATCCTATTCGACCAGACCACTTTATTGAAATCACCAACTTCTACACCCTGACAATTTATGAAAAGGGTGCTGAAGTCGTACGCATGCTGTGTAACTTACTGGGTTGGGAAGACTTCCGGCGTGGATCTGATCTCTATTTCGATCGCTTTGATGGCCAAGCCGTCACGATTGAAGACTTCATTGGCTGTATGGCAGAGGTGTCTGGCGCAGAGCTAAACCAGTTCATGCGCTGGTACTCCCAGGCGGGAACACCTGAGATCGATGCTCATGGAGAGTATGACTACGTGAATGCGGCGTACCACTTAACGCTGCGTCAGCGTACCCCTGCCACGCCAGGGCAACCGGATAAACTGCCGCTGCATATCCCCGTACGTATGGGGCTGGTTGGCACCAAGTCAGGGCAGGACCTCACCTTAACGCTGGCAGGCGAAAAGCTCGGTAAGGACGCTGTTATCCATCTCACCGAAGATGAACAAACCTTTGTTTTTACGGATGTTGCTGAAGCCCCTGTTCCTTCATTGCTGCGTGATTTCTCTGCGCCCGTTAAGCTACATTTCCCTTATGCAAGGGAAGACTTAGCGTTTCTACTGACCCATGATAGCGATGGCTTTAACCGTTGGGATGCTGGGCAACGACTCGCTATGCTGGCGCTTGATGACCTAATCGCGGCACACCGTAACGGTGTGGAAAAGGTCATGGATAGCCGTGTTGTTGAAGCATTCAGGACCCTGCTTACCGGATCAATGGATGATAAAGCCGTGTTGGCGGAGATGTTGACGCTACCCTCGGAAGCTTATATTGCCGAGCAACAGCCAATCGTTGATGTTGATGCGATTCATGCCGCTCGCGAATTTGTCCGTCAGTCGCTGGCAATGGCGCTGCGCGATGAATTTGTTGATGTTTATAAAGCCAATGTAAGTGAAGAGCCCTACGCGCCAACGCCTGCGCAAATTGCTCAGCGCAGCCTCAAAAATGTGGCCTTGACCTATTTGATGTCGATTGAAGATGAGGAAGGTATTGCGTTGTGCGAAGCGCAGTTTTCGGCACAGCATAATATGACCGATGTGCGTCATGCGCTCACCTTGCTGTCACATAGTGACCGTGATGACTTGGCGTCACCTGCCTTGAAGGCATTTGGCGAACAGTGGGCTCACGACCCGTTAGTGATGGACCAGTGGTTTACCATACAGGTATCGCGCCCGCAGTCAGACGTACTGGATCGCGTGCATTATTTAATGCAGCACCCAGCCTTTTCGATTAAGAATCCTAACAAAGTACGTGCGTTGATCGGTGCATTTGCGCAAAATCGAGTCAATTTCCACCGGTTAGATGGTAAAGGATACGCGCTGTTAGCGGATGCCGTCATTGAGTTGAACCGCCTGAACCCGGAAATTGCAGCACGACTGATCACGCCGTTAACGCGCTGGCAGCGTTTTGACGAAGAGCGGCAACAGCTAATGCGCGCCGAGCTTGTGCGTATTAAGCGTGAACCTCTTTCATCTAACGTGTTTGAGGTTGTTGAGAAAGCGCTGGCATAAGGCAGGCCAGCGAGTGAACCATGGAGAGGGACGCGCCGGTGACAGATTCACAGCAGCACTATTTACTGATTATTAACGGTAAATCTGCCGGTAACCCGGCGCTACGCGAGGCGGTAGAAGAGCAGCGCAAGGCAGGGATGCACATTACCGTACGTTCGACCTGGGAAGGCGGCGATGCCGCTGAATTTGCTGCCCAGGCAGTTGGGCTAGGGGCGACCCGGGTAATTGCCTGCGGTGGCGATGGAACGGTTAATGAGGTGGTGAATGGGCTGATGCGAATAGCCCATGACCAGCGTCCGGCATTAGGCATTGTGCCGTTGGGCAGTGCTAATGATTTTGCGACATCGCTTGGTTTGCCGCTAGCGCCAGGGCCTGCTCTGGCGGCTGCAAGGTGTCTATCACCTGCGCCAATTGACGTGGTGAGAATGACCGCAGAGTCACATGCTGGGCAAACCATTAGCTACTACGTCAACATGACAACCTGTGGGTTTGGTGCCGAAATTACTTCCTCGACCCCTAAGACGCTCAAGCGTATGTTAGGGGGCGGTGCCTATTCGTTAATGGGGGCTTTAAAAGCGTGGCGGCACAGTAGCTATCGAGGCACGTTATATTGGAAAGACCAAGAGCAGGAAGCGTCGCTGCTGCTCTTGGCACTGGGTAACGGGCGTCAGTCCGGCGGTGGGCAAGTGCTGGCGCCCAGAGCAAAACTTGATGATGGCCGTTTGGATGTTCTGCTGGTCAAAGATTTTTCGTCGGTGTTAGAACTGCCGACATTGCTCAGCGAATTACAGCAGTTCCCCGCAGAGGGGCGCTATGTGCGCTACTTTACGGCCAGTCAGCTGTCAGTGACGACGCAGCAAGATGAAGCACCTTGGCCGCTGACGTTAGATGGTGAGTCACGCCGCTATCAACGATTCTGTGCCGACGTCATACCGCTTGCCCTAAAGGTGCTACTGCCGGAAGAGTGCCCGTTGCTCTCTGCGCATGAACGACACTGATATGATTAGTGAATGATACAGCCACTCAAGGAGCATAATCAGATGCTACACCGACTATGGATACCCGCCCTGGCAAGCGCAGCGCTGCTGTTAAGCGCCTGTGGAGAGAGCCAGGAGGACGCTACCGTTCCGGCTGAAGAGAGCGCATCTTCAGTGTCTGATGATGATGTGATTCAAAATGACGATGCGCCAGCGGCTGCAGAGAATGCAGCAGATATGCCAAGCCCTGATGAAATTGAAGATGATGTGGAAGCGCGTCAGGCGGCAGAGCAGCTAGACGAAGCCGACGCGCTGAGAAGTGAAGGTGACGACGCCGCCGCGCTACCAACCAGCGGTGAAGAGGTGCAGGCAGGAGAAGATACGCTGGCGGCTGATCCGGAAGATGCGCTCGATGAGGCAAGCGCCATGCCGGGTGAAACGACCCGTTCGGATGTCGATGATGTGATTGCCGAAACTGAGCGTCGTTTTGAAGAAGCGCAGCGGCGGCTCGACGAGCAATTCGAAGAAGTGGAGCAGCAGGCACCTATTCTAGAGCCAATGGAGGGCGAAGACTTCTCTTCTGACTGGGAGTCGGATAGCAGCTTGCCGGAAAGCTCACGTCTAGAAGACGATCTTGAAGCGACAGATGTCGATGCGTTAATCGAAGATACTGAGCGTCGTTTTGAAGAAGCACAGCGGCGCTTAGAGCAACAGTTTGAAGAGATTG
>SKHS01000020.1 GCA_007116835.1 Halomonas sp. | reverse complement strand
GACGCAGCAGCATCGGTAGCGCAGCTTCAGGGCTTACCGTTTATCCTCGGTTTTGTGGCTAAAGTCACTGGCATTATGGCGTTCGTGGAGCTGTTCGCTAGGCTCTCCCCAGGTTCGATTAACCATTCGCCCACGCTGAACGGCCGGGCGCGCGTCAATCTCTTCGGTCCAGCGTAAAACGTTCTGATACGTATGAGCTTCTAGAAACTCAGCGGCTTCGTACACGCGATTTTTTACCACTGCGCCGTACCACGGATGAATCGCCATATCCGCAATGGTGTACTCATCGCCCGCCATAAAGTGGTTATCTGCTAAGTGGCGATCCAGTACATCCAGCTGACGCTTCACCTCCATGGTATAGCGATCAATCGGGTACTGGTATTTTTCCGGTGCGTAAGCATAAAAGTGACCAAAGCCGCCGCCAAGCATGGGCGCGCTGCCCATTTGCCAAAATAACCAGGAGAGGCACTCGGTCCGCTTTGCAGGATCACTGGGTAAGAATGCGCCAAATTTCTCGGCCAGGTAAAGCAGAATTGCGCCTGACTCAAATACCCGCTGGGGCGGGTTGGTGCTGTGATCGACCAGCACTGGAATTTTAGAGTTGGGGTTTGCCTCAACAAAGCCGCTGCCAAACTGATCACCTTCGCCTATTCGTATCAGGTGAGCGTCGTATTCCGCTTGTTGAATGCCCTGTTCCAGCAGCTCTTCAAGCATAACGGTAACTTTTACGCCGTTTGGCGTTGCTAGAGAGTAAAGCTGCAGCGGATGCTGACCCACCGGTAACGCTTTTTCATGGGTCGCGCCGGCGACTGGGCGGTTGATGTTAGCGAACTCTCCGCCGTTGCCAGCTTCCCATTTCCAAACGCGCGGCGGGGTATAGGTTATGTTGTCGCTCATGTTTTCCTCTATCTTAATCAAGTGAAAAGGGGCGGTGCAGCGACTCACCCGATGTTGTATACCTGTCTAGTCGTTATGGTCAGTCTTTATGCGGGCCGTATAACGCTGTTAAAAGGATAGCGGGTTATTAGCCTGTTAATAAACAGGTATCTATCAAGGAGAGTGGTTATGCGTGTTATTGGCGTATTGGGTGGTATGAGCTGGGAGTCGACTCAAAGCTATTATCAGGCGCTGAACCAAGGGGTTAATCAAGCGCTTGGTGGTTTTCACTCGGCGCAGGTTGTGATGGTAAGCGTTGATTTTGCCGAGATAGAAACGCTGCAGCAACAGGGCGATTGGGAGACGGCTGGCCAGCTACTGGCCAGTGCCGCCAAACGCATCGAAGCAGCTGGAGCAGAGTGTTTGTTGTTGGCCACCAATACCATGCACAAGGTCGCGCCTGCGATAGAAGCCGCTCTTCAGATTCCTTTTATACATATTGCCGATGCTACCGGGGAAAAATGTCAGCGTGATGGCGTGACGCGGGTCGGATTAATAGGTACCCGTTTCACGATGGAGCAAGATTTTTACAAGGCACGCTTAAAAGAGCGCTTTGGGATCGATGTGGTGATTCCCAATGAAGAAGAGCGTGGCGTGGTGCATCAGGTCATTTTCGATGAACTGTGCCATGGCCATATCAACGACGTATCGCGTCAGCGTTATCTGGATATTATTGCGTCGCTGCGTCAGCAGGGCGCACAGGCTGTGATTCTGGGCTGTACAGAGATAGCGCTGTTGATTGAGCAGCATCACACCCCGGTAGTGCTTTATGACACCACCGCCCTGCACGCAAACAAAGCGGTGGCCTGGGCGCTGGGTGATTAAGCCAGCGTCAGCGTGACATCAATATTGCCGCGGGTAGCGTTGGAGTAGGGGCAAACAATATGGGCTTTGTCGACCAGCGTCTGGGCAACGTCTTTTTCCAGGCCAGGTAAGCTGATTTTTAGTTCTACTTCAATACCAAAACCGGTGGGAATGGCACCAATGCCGACACTGCCATCAATCTGAGTATCTTCAGGCAGGGTCACTTTTTCTTGGCTTGCTACGTGCTTCAGGGCACCTAAAAAGCAAGCAGAGTAGCCCGCAGCAAACAGTTGTTCGGGGTTGGTGCCTTCACCGCCTGCGCCACCTAGTTCTTTAGGTGTGCTAAGCGTTACGTCTAGTGCGCCGTCAGAAGATTTAGCGTGACCTTCACGGCCGCCAGTGGCGTGAGCGTGGGCACGGTAAGCAATGGTTTCAATAGACATAGAAAATCTCCTGTTCGTCATTTTTGTGTGTCATTGGAAAGTGCTGTATTAATTTAGTGCAGCTTTATTTTGCGCGCAAGTAAGTGGCCAATAAAACAGCAGTTTGACATAGCGTTCAGCGGGCTATTGGACCTTTTGTAAACTTTCGCGCAGTTGGACTAAATCCTCTTTCAACTGGTTGAGTGTTTCCACCGACTTTTCGCTGGCATGGACGATACAACTGGGAATATGGCGTGCCTGTTCACGTAGCGAACTGCCTTTCTCTGTCAGGAATAATTCGACGACACGTTCATCCTGAAGGCTACGCTGGCGTATAAGGAGCTGATCACTTTCA
Organism: Halomonas sp.; assembly: GCA_007116835.1. Taxonomy (GTDB): domain Bacteria; phylum Pseudomonadota; class Gammaproteobacteria; order Pseudomonadales; family Halomonadaceae; genus Vreelandella. Next base: position 4,849 of record SKHS01000020.1, on the reverse strand, counting down.
AGCCGTTTTAACAGCGGCGTCAACGAGCCTGGATCTGTTAGTAAGCGTTTGCTTAGGGCGCCTACCGTCAGGCCATCTTCTTGCCAGAGCACTAGCATAGCGAGGTATTGCGGGTAAGTGAGTCCTAGCTCTTTGAGCAGAGGTTTATAAACTTTGGTCATCATCAGTGATGTTGAATACAGCGCAAAGCAGAGCTGGTGATCCAGCTCTAGTTCACTACAAGGGTCTTGCGCAGGCATGTCGACTCCGAGACAGGATGCATAGCACGTAATGTAGCGTGCAAGGTCGTAAGTGGCTATCCCTAGACGTTGGTCGTAAGTTGGCAGTTTTGTTTTGACACCCGACGGCTAGCTAGCTAGCCTTCATCTATCGAAATGTTACCGGTAACAATTTATTGAAGTTAAGTCGCAAACTTAATGGCTGATACGATTCGATAGCCTTTCGGTAAATAGCAAACCAACAACAACGACTATTTTGGAGATGACGTCATGACAATGATTTGGCGCAGTACGCTTGCTCTGGTCGGTGCGACCACGCTGACTTTCGGTATGGCATATGCTCAAAGCCCTGAACTTTCTGATCCGCCCGCCATTGAAGGTGAGACGGTGGCTGACCACGGAAGTCACACCCTGCGTATGGGCATTGGCCTGTCCGAAACATCGCCGCAGTTTCTCTCTAGCCAGTACTTTGGTGAAATTCTTGAGCAGCGTACGGATGGTCGCATTAAGGTGCATGTTTTTCCTAACAGTCAGTTGGGCGATGACGTCCAAATGATGGAAATGCTGCAAACCGGTACGCTGGATATGACTTATCCTTCAAGCTCGGCCACCACCGGCTATGTGCAAGCGCTCGCTGCATTTGATCTTCCGTTTTTGTTACCAAGCCGTGAAGCAGCGGTTGCGGTGATGCAGAGTGACGTGGCCCAGGGAATGCTGGACGCGTTTGAGGGCACAGGCTTAAAAGCGCTGACGTTCTCAGAAAATGGCTACCGCCAGCTATCTAATAGTGCACGCCCCATTGAATCACCTGACGATGTGGCTGGCTTAGACGTTCGCGGACTCAGCGTTCGTACGATGGAGAACCCTGTGCACTTAGCTATTTGGGAGGCGCTCGGTGCCAACCCAACGCCAATGGCCTTCGGTGAGCTATTTTCAGCACTTGAGCAAGGTGTCGTGGACGGACAGGAAAACCCGTGGAGCACCATCCTGACCTCTAACTTCAATGAAGTGCAGGACTATGGCACCGAAACACGCCATGTGTATACGCCATTTATCATGATGCTTTCCGAGCGCACCTGGAATCGCATGGCGCCTGAGTATCAAGCGCTGGTGCAGGAAGCCGCCCGTCAGTCGGCTGAGTACGAAATCCAGCTTTCTGCCGAGTATGACGACTGGTCGCGTGAGCAGTTAGAAGCACGCGGTATGCAAATTACCCGCTTAGATGATGAGCAGTTAGCCGCTTTCCAAGAGGCCGTGCAGCCTGTTTATGACCAGTGGGCACCGCGTATTGGTGAAGACCTGATCGCTGAAATCCAGCAAATCGTTGAAGAAAGCAGCAACTAATCTGCTACGTATAGCGCGCCAACGGGCAGGTCCATGCGCCTGCCCGACTTGTCGGTGCCCCCTCGGAGTTCTTATGACTACCTCCTCTACTCCCCCAGACGCGGTGACGTCTACAGCACCGACGTTGGAAGATCCGTCGGTTTATTTGAACGACCCTAATCGCAAGCTGCTTGAGATTGATACGGAGACACGCCAGGGGCCTGCGCTGTTTCGCTGGTTAACACTCGCTATGGAGTATTTGATTGGCGCTATTTTGGCAGCGCTGATTGTGGCGGTTTCCAGTAATGTCGTCGGCCGCTCTGTGTTCAATCATTCACTGCCTTGGGTCGATGAATTGGCGCGCATGCTGTTTATTTGGCTGGTCTTTATCGGCGCAGCGGCGGCGTTTTCACGCTATGAACACATTGCTGTTGACGCGCTAGTAAGGCGTTTGCCGCTGCGCATTGCGCACATGCTCTATTTCTTACAGCACCTGATTATTGCTGGGCTCATGCTGGTGATGATATGGGGCGGTTATCAGGTGCTCACGCGCTCAAGCGGACGCTCCGCCATCATGGGCGTGCCGCTAAGCTTGGTCAGCCTTTCGCTGGTGTTGTGCGTCATGTTTATCGCAGCGGTATCGCTCTGGCGTATGTGGGTCAGCGTAGGGGTGATTCGTCAACCGCATCGCCAATCGACTGACTTATCAGGGGAGCGTTAATCATGCTGTGGATTTTTCTCGCCATCTTATTGGCGTCTATTGTGATTGGTTTGCCGATTGCGTTTGGCTTAGGGGTGGCAGCCCTGGTGATGGCGGTGCTCTCTGATATCCCGCTATCGATTATGATTGAGCAGTCAATCCGTGGTGTGAATAGCTTCCCGCTGCTGGCGATTCCGTTCTTTATCCTCGTCGGTGAAGTGATGAGCAACGGCGGTATTGCACGACGTTTGATGGAGCTTGCGGGTGCGCTGGTTGGCTTTGTGCGCGGTGGGCTTGGCCAGGTGGCAATTGCCGGTTCGATGTTTTTTGGTGGGATCAGCGGCTCGGCGGTAGCGGACACTGCAGCGACCGGTGCGATGATGATTCCCTCGATGAAACAGCAAGGTTACACCGCCGCAAACGCCACGGCGATTAACACCGTGTCGTCGGTGATTGGCATTATTATCCCACCGTCTATACCGCTTATTTTATATGGCATTGTTACCGAGACGTCGATTAGTCGCCTGTTTATTGCGGGGATTATTCCTGGCCTGTTAATTGGTGCCGCGCTAATGGTGACCACCTTTATTCTGGCGAGCAAGCAGGGTGGCGGCGTGCGCCAATTCCGCTGGGATCGGCTATGGAAAGCGTTTAAAGATGCTTGGCTAGCCCTGGCACTCCCTGTGATCGTGATTGGCGGCATTATTGGTGGCGTATTTACCGCCACTGAAGCCGCCGTTGCTGCGCTGCTCTATTCGCTGGCCATTTCTCTGCTGGTATACCGTGAGTTTAAGCTCAGCGAGTTGGGCGGTATGTTAATTCGCACGGCAAGGCTCACCGGCATGGTGATGATGCTGTTGGCATTTGCCACCGTGATTGCCTGGTTTTTAACCATCAACATGGTTCCGCAAACCTTAGTGCGCCAAGTGCAGGCAATTACTCAAGAACCGTTTTTGCTGTTGCTGATTGTGGCGGGGCTACTGCTGTTGGTGGGGTTCGTGATGGACCTAACGCCAGCCATGGTGATTATGGCGCCAATGCTTGCACCGATCGTGACATCGGTGGGTGTGGATGCCGCTTACTTTGGCGTTCTAATGGCCTTTATTTTAGGTATTGGGCTGTTAACACCACCGGTGGGTACCTGTCTCTACGTAGGGTGTGGCGTCGGTAAGGTGTCTATGGAATCGCTAGTAAAAGCCATGCTGCCTTACTACGCCGCTTTGATCGCTGTTCTGGTAGTGCTGATTGCGTTTCCTGGCATTGTTACTTGGTTGCCTGACCTCACCGCCGTGCGCGGCAATTGATAGGAGCATCGAGTGAATAAGCCATCACATCGTATTCTTGTCATGGGCGTTTCTGGGTCAGGGAAATCCCATGTTGGACAGCAGTTAGCGGCAGAGCTGGGGGCAACGTTTATTGACGGTGACGATCATCATTCACCGGAAAACGTGGCGAAAATGGCCAGCGGTATACCGCTGAATGACGACGATCGTCGTGACTGGTTGGCAACGCTTGCGAACTTGTTCGCAGCGCATAAAGCGCGCAATGCCTCAGTAGTGATTGCCTGTTCCGGTCTTAAAAAACGCTACCGGAGCCGTCTGCGTGAAGGTGACCCGGCGCTGCGTGTTTTATACCTGGAGGGAAGTCATGCGCTACTGCGTGAGCGGTTAGCAACCAGGGCAGGGCACTTCTTTAAAGGCGACAGCATGCTGGCAAGCCAGCTTGCCGATTTAGAGCCGCCAAGCAGTGATGAAGCGGTGACCGTCTCCATTGCGCTATCGCCTGACGAGATTGTTGAGCACTTTACGGAAACGCTAGTGCCTACATTGCGCGTTCCTTAGGCTAAAGGATGGGATAGGCGAGGGGCCTTACTATTCGCTATGGTATGGCCCCCGCGTGTTTAACAGAACAATGAGTGATGCCGTTGAAGAAAAAACGCCCGACATTACAAGATATTGCTGACCGAGTTGACGCGACGAAAATGACCGTCAGCCGCTGCTTGCGGGACCCTGACACGGTCTCGGAAGGGCTTCGCGAGCGTATTTTTAGCGTTGCCGAACAACTTGGCTATATTCCCAACCGGGCACCAGACTTACTTTCTCGTGCCACCAGTCACTCTATCGGTGTGTTGGTACCATCGCTAACCAACCAGGTATTTGCCGATGTCATTGTGGGTATCGAAGCGTACACCGAGCCTGCCGGCTATCACTTGATGCTCTCTCACTACGGTTATAGCCCTGAGCTTGAGGAGCGCAGTTTGGCCTCGCTGCTCTCTTATAATGTGGATGGCGTCATCTTGTCTGACCGCGATCACACGCCGCGTAGCCTGCGGATGTTGGAGACAGCCGGTATTCCTATTGTCGAAATTATGGATACCCGTCGCCCGCCACTGCAGCAGGCGGTGGGTTACGATAACGTTCAGGCGGCTTACGAGATGGTGAGTGAGATGATCCGCCGTGGCAGGCGTCAGGTTATTTATCTTGCTGTGCGTCTGGATGAGCGGACACGCCAGCGTGAGCAAGGGTATCGCCAGGCCATGGAAGAGCATGGCTTAGCGCCGGTAACGCTACAGAGCAGTCAGCGCTCTTCCTATAGCGTCGGGGCGGCG
>SKHS01000050.1 GCA_007116835.1 Halomonas sp. | reverse complement strand
TGCCAAGCGCTGGGCGATATCGTCACGCACCATGTTGGATTCGGTTTCACGATAGCGGCGCTGCATGTTGGGCAGCACGCCCTCGAAGGCGTGCTCGCGGGTTACCTTACGGCCACGGTCACCTACATATACAAAAGGGATCTGTTCGTTGCCACTGCCGTTTAAAATAATCTCACGCTCATGGCTGGCAAGCTCATTCCACGGCGTTTCAAGCGCAAACTGGTAATGCTTGGCAAGCGCCTGCAGTTGGGTAAAGTAATAAATATTGCGCCGATCCCAGCCTTTAATCACGCCCTCGGCTAACGATAGCTCAGGGTGGCTAATCAGCTTTTCTGGATCAAAATATTGCTGAACGCCCAAGCCGTCACAGGTGGGGCAGGCACCGGCGGGGTTATTGAACGAAAACATGCGTGGTTCAAGCTCAGAGAGCGAGTAGCCGCACACCGGGCATGCGAAGCGCGCTGAAAAAACAAGGTCATCCTGCTCGCCGTCCATAAAGTGAACCATTGCCGTGCCGTCGGCGAGGTTAATGGCGGTTTCAAACGACTCTGCCAAGCGCTGGGCGATATCGTCACGCACCTTAAAGCGGTCAACCACGACACTGATGTCGTGCTTTTTTCGTTTATCCAGCGGCGCAATATCGTCAAGTTCTAACACCTGGCCATCAATCTGAACCCTAACGAAGCCTTGGGCACGTAGCTCAGACAATAGCTGAAGGTGCTCCCCTTTGCGGCCCTTAACCACTGGGGCTAGCAGCATTAACTTGGTGCCCTCGGCCAAGTTCATGACTTGGTCGACCATCTGGGAAATCGTTTGCGCTTCCAGTTCCTCGCCGTGCTCTGGGCAACGTGGCGTGCCTGCTCGGGCGAACAGTAGGCGTAGATAGTCGTAAATCTCGGTAATGGTGCCAACGGTAGAGCGGGGGTTGTGGGACGTGGATTTCTGCTCAATAGAGATCGCAGGCGAAAGCCCCTCGATGTGATCCACATCGGGCTTCTCCATCATTGATAGGAACTGGCGCGCATAAGTGGAAAGCGACTCCACATAGCGGCGTTGCCCTTCTGCGTAGAGCGTATCGAACGCCAGCGACGATTTACCGGAGCCAGACAGGCCAGTAATCACGATAAGTTTGTCGCGGGGCAGCTCCACATCGATCTGCTTGAGGTTGTGGGTGCGGGCACCCCTGACCAGAATGCTGTCCATCAACACCTCGAATCGCGTGGCAAAAGCGTAATTATACGTTTCTTGTACCCCTCCCGGCAAAACTCCATGCAACGCTACGCCGGTTGTTAGCGTTTCCAGTAAGGTTACAAAGCGCTAGAATGCACGGTTCACTCGGGGCATTCGCCCCATCTATTGTACACAAGGGTATTATGCGCAAGGTTTCCGCACTGCTGCTGGCCTCTGAACGCCGTGCAATCAGCGGCTTAGCCGGGCTTTATGCGTCACGTATGCTCGGTTTGTTTATGGTGCTGCCGGTGTTGGCACTTTATGCCGACACCTTACAGGGTGCCACGCCACTGTTGATTGGCGTCGCGCTTGGCATTTATGGGCTGACTCAGGCAACGCTACAGATACCATTTGGCCTGCTGTCTGACCGGATTGGCCGTAAGCGTGTGATTGCGATGGGCCTGCTAATTTTTGCCTTAGGCAGCGTGGTTGCTGCCATGGCGGACTCGATCGGCGGCGTTATTCTGGGGCGCGCGTTACAGGGTAGCGGTGCGGTCGCCGCGGCGATTATGGCACTTTTAGCAGACCAAACCCGTGAGCAGGTGCGCACGGTGGCGATGGCCACGATTGGGCTATCCATAGGGGTATCGTTTGCGATTGCCATGGTGGCTGGCCCTTGGCTTGCCGCTTGGGCGGGGCTGGCAGGGGTTTTTTGGTTCACCGCGTTATTAACGTTAGTGAGCTTAGTCGTGCTGTGGCGATGGGTGCCGCCTGCGCCGCGCCGCTTGCGCCACCGCGATGTGGGCATGGACCGTCAGCAGTTCAAACGCGTTATTACGCGGCCAGATTTATGGCGGCTGGATCTGTCGATCTTTGCCCTGCACTTGGTGCTCATGGCGATTTTTGTCGCTGTCCCGTTCCGGCTACTCGACGCAGGGGTGGCGATAGAGCATCACGGGCTTGCCTATTTAGCCATTATGGCGCTGTCATTTATTGCCATGGTGCCGCTGGTGATTGTGGCAGAGAAACGTCACCGCATGAAAGTCATGTGCCTGCTGGCCATTGGTGCCATTGTGGTTAGTTTGGGTGGCCTTGGGCTGCCGTTCGCCCAAGACGGCTGGCTGTTCATATGGCTATTTGTCTTTTTTACAGGATTTAACTTGCTCGAAGCCACGCTGCCATCAATGCTCAGTAAGTTGGCACCCGCAGGTGCTAAAGGCACGGCGATGGGGGTGTACTCTACCAGCCAATTTTTAGGGGCATTTTTGGGTGGCACGCTGGGTGGGCTGTTGGCCAGCGTATGGGGACTCAACGCGGTGTTTATTGGCTGTGCGGTGCTGGCGCTGCTGTGGTGGCTGGCCATGTGGCGTATGCCGTCGCCCCCGCAGCTCTCGAGTGAAGTCGTGGCGCTGTATGATACTCAGCCTGATGCAGTAGACCTGTTAATGGAGCATCTTGCCGATGTGGTGGGTGTGGAGGACGTGATGGTGGTGCCAGAAGAGCGTTTGATGTACTTGAAAGTAAATCGAAAAGAGCTGGATCAGGTGGCATTGTCTAAATTGATTTCACCCCCTAAACCCTAATCGTCAGCAGCCTTAATACGTAGCGGCGTGGTGTTCAGTCCCTCGCAGTCGTATCAGTGATACCCTTGGTGTCACCGGTACAGTTATATACGACCGATTATTGAAAGGAGCGAGCTATGGCGCGCGGTATTAATAAAGTTATTTTGATTGGTAATCTTGGCCAAGACCCTGAAGTGCGGTTTACGCCCTCGGGAACGGCCGTCGCAAATTTAAATTTGGCGACCTCGGATACCTGGATGGATCGTCAAAGCGGGCAACGCCAAGAGCGCACTGAGTGGCACCGCATTGTGCTGTTCAATAAAACCGCTGAAATTGCCCAGCAGTACTTGAAAAAGGGCTCCAAAGTGTACATTGAAGGTCGCCTACAGACCCGTAAGTGGCAAGACCAAAATGGTCAGGATCGCTACAGTACGGAAATTGTGGCTAACGACATGCAGATGCTCGATAGCCGTGGCGGCGATTTCCAGGGTGGCGGTGCCCCTCAGGGCGGTTACGCGCAAAACAATCCTGGCCAAGGTGCCCCTGCTCAGCAGCCGCCTGCGCCACAGCACGCAGCGTCTGCACCTCAACACCACCAGGGTGGCGGTATGCCCCAGCAGGGTGGCTATCCGCCTCAAGGTGCGCCAGGCAGCTACGGTGGTGCACCTCAGCCTGCGCGCGGGCCGCAGCAAAATCAGCCTGCTCCTGCTAAGCAAAACAGTAATTACGGCGCGCCTGACCCCGGTAACTTTGACGATTTTGACGACGAAATCCCGTTCTAGGGAGGCTAGGTCGACACGTTATCTGGGCTAACGAGTTCGCGATATTCCTGGAGCCAGGGGAGGTTCTGTCTTGAAGCTGTTGATACTAGATGCAGGGCACTGTTTGAGTTTGGCACTAGCTCAAGAAGCCGGACGTCGAGCCGATACTGAGCTTGTTATCGAACAAGGCAATACGATTACGTCAGCCCAGCTCCAAGCGATTATGCCCGATGCGGTGATTATCCCACCGCTGGCGCATCCGCTTAGCATGGCACCGGCCGACGTAATGGCTCATGCCGATGCGGTAGATATCTGTATGGATGCTTGCCAAGCCCAAGGCATTGCGTTGGTGTGGTGCGTTTCAGATCAGCTTTACGAGGATGGGTTCGAGATACCCATTGATGAGCATGTCGTACCTGCCCCACGGGATGAGTGTCTTCGACGCCTGGTGCAAACCGGTGACCGTATCCGTGCAGAGTATCACCGGCATTTGATTGTTCGCTTAGGCCCTCTGTTTGCCCTGGAAGGCAGCCATGCGTGGCTAAACGAGATTATTGATAGCCTGATGGTGGGTAAGCCTGCACGCGCTGCTGAAGACGTGGTGTTCTGCCCGACGTCAGCGGATGCCGTTGCGATGGCATTGATCGGCATGTTGCAGCAGCAGGTGTGTGGCGCAGATGCGTGGGGAGCCTACCATTTAGCGGGTACCGAACCGGTCAGTGCGTTTACGTTTACCTCTATGGTGCGCACGCAGCTGGCAACCCACTTAGAAGGGCGTGGCGAAAACGTAGCGCTTGGCGATGTTCAGGCATTGAATCACCACCATGATGCCAAGCTGCGGCGCGTATTAAACTGCCGCCGCGTGCTGGAAGTGTTTGGTGTACACCAAAAACCATGGCGGCTTGAGGTGGCGCGTATGTTAGACGCCTGGTGCTTGATGCGCGACCAACAGCAAGGTGAAGGGACAGGAGAGTTGGCTTGATCAATCTGCTTCGCAGCGTGGTTTTTTACGTGGGGTATTTTTCTGCCATGTTGTTGATTGGCGTGCTATTTCTGCCAATTGCGCCGTTTTTACCCCTGGCTGCCCGCTATCGGTTATTGAACCTGTATAACTACTTTTTAATGATGTGGTTCAGGGTAGCTTGCGGCGTGCGGTATGACATCCAGGGGCAAGAAAATATTCCTTCCGGCCCCTGTGTGATTCAGGCAAATCATCAGTGCGAGTGGGAAACGGTGTTTCTGCAGGTCATGAAGCCACCGGTCTGCACGGTGTTAAAGCAGGAGCTATTGCGTATTCCAGTTTTTGGCTGGGGGTTACGTTTGTTGCGGCCCATCAGTCTGGACCGCTCGAGACCCGCCCGGGCGATGAAGCAGGTGCTGACCCAAGGCGTTGCGCGTTTGGGAACGGGGCTGTCGGTGCTTATTTTTCCAGAGGGGACCCGTGTCGATCCAGGCATTCGTAAACGCTACAACAAGAGTGGCAGCGTGGTGGCTTGTCGTGCGGGCGTGCCGGTACTGCCGGTGGCTCACAATGCCGGCGAGCGTTGGCCTGGGCGCCACTGGGTAAAGCGCCCAGGTGTGCTGCGGGTGCGCATTGGTGCGCCCATTGAAACCGTGGGGCGCACCCCAGACGAGGTGCTGGTGGATGTAGAAGCCTGGATAGAAGGGCAGCTACAAGAGATTTCAGACGTACCGCGACCTACCTCTCTCTAGCCTGATGATCACCGAGCGCGATGCTGCGCTAACGCCTATTTTCTAACGACTGCTTAGTGAAAGACAGTTAGACATAAAAACGGCGCCTCAAAAAGGCGCCGTTTTATCGTGCGTTCTACGCTGCTGGGTTAGGTTATATCAGCCGTTAAAGCGCTGAAATACCAAGCAAGCGTTTGTGCCGCCAAAACCAAAGCTGTTCGAAAGCACGCGCTCGATGGTGACACCGTCACGGCGCTCTTTAACAATATCGAACCCGTCGGCCTGTTCATCGAGATGCTCGATATTAGCCGAGGCGGCGACGAAGTCATTTTGCATCATCAGCAGTGAATAGATCGCTTCCTGGACACCGGTTGCACCCAACGAATGGCCGGTCAGCGACTTCGTGGAGCTCATGGCGGGGGTTGAATTGCCAAACACTTCACGGATTGCTTTTAGCTCGGCGACATCGCCCACCGGCGTAGATGTACCGTGGGTGTTAATATAGTCAATATCGCCCTGCACGGTTGCCATGGCTTGACGCATGCAGCGCGTTGCGCCTTCACCTGAAGGAGCGACCATATCGTGCCCGTCTGATGTGGCACCGTAGCCGACTAACTCAGCATAGATGTTGGCGCCGCGGGCTTTAGCATGTTCGAGCTCTTCAAGCACTAGCATGCCGCCGCCGCCAGCGATAACAAAGCCGTCGCGGGCCTGGTCATAGGGGCGGGAAGCTTTGTCCGGCGTATCGTTGTAATGGGTCGAAAGCGCACCCATGGCATCGAATAAGCACGAAAGTGTCCAGTGCTCCTCTTCACCGCCACCGGCAAAGACAACGTCTTGCTTACCCAGCTGGATCTGCTCCATCGCACTGCCAATACAGTGAGCTGACGTCGCACACGCTGACGAGATGGAGTAGTTCACACCTTTGATTTTGAACGGTGTGGCCAAACATGCCGACACGGTGCTGCCCATGGTACGCGTAACGCGATAGGGGCCAACACGGCGCAGGCCTTTTTCGCGCATCACATCAGCGGCTTCCACTTGATTCGCGCTGGATGCCCCGCCAGAGCCAGCAATTAGCCCGGTTCGTTCGTTGGATACCTGCTCTTCAGAGAGCCCAGCATCTTCAATCGCTTGTGCCATAGACACATACGCATAGGCGGCTGCGTCACCCATAAAGCGGCGCAGTTTACGGTCAATCAGCGTATCAAGGTCGATGTCGACGCTACCCGCGACATGGCTACGAAAGCCGCGATTGGCGTACTCTTCCTTAAAACGAATACCGCTGCGCCCGTTTTGGAGCGCGTCTAAGACCTGTTGCTGGTCGTTGCCTAAGCACGACACGATGCCAAGGCCGGTGACTACCACTCGTCGCATGGAAGCCTCCTGTTAGAAATTCGCAGTGGAGGTGAATAGGCCAACGCGCAGGTCATTAGCCTGGTATATATCGCGTCCGTCGACGGTCACGGTGCCATCGGCGATGCCTAGGATAAGCCGACGGGTAATAATGCGCTTCACATTAATGTGATACGTCACCTTTTTCGCGTCGGGCAAAATTTGGCCGCTGAATTTAACGTCGCCACAGCCCAGTGCACGTCCACGACCTGGGTGGCCAAGCCAACCCAAGTAGAAGCCCACGAGCTGCCACATCGCATCTAGCCCCAAACAGCCTGGCATGACTGGGTCACCAGGAAAGTGGCAATCAAAAAACCACAAGTCCGGGGTAATGTCCAGCTCGGCGATGAGTTCGCCTTTGCCATGCTCACCACCCTCTTCGTGAATGTGCATGATGCGATCAAGCATCAGCATGTTGGGAGCCGGAAGCTGTGCATTTCCGGGGCCAAATAGCTCGCCGCGCGAGCAGGCCAGCAGTTCTTCGCGATCAAAGGAATGTTGCTTGGTCACTGAATCGTTCCGAGTATCAAGATGGTTGTTGGGTCTAGTCTACTTCCCGAAACCGCTGAATGCACGTCGCTGGGCATTTATCGTATATTTCTACAGCTTTTTAGTGGACTGCCGATAATCAACATTCGTCTTTTATTTTTTCAAATGTAGCGATTTTGCACACTAAACGCTCTATTGACGTAATATGGCGTATTCAAATTTTTTAATCAGCGGCATGCACAGCATGCCTGTTATCCATGCCCTATTAGGCTCATGTATAGGACACACTTAATCGCCATGTGGCTGCCTGTTTCTCTTAATCGTCCGCTGGTGTGGACGGCATTGATGGCGTTACCCGCCTGTGTGTGGGTACCCGATGCGGCGCTACGGATGGTGGCGGCTAGCCTGGTTGCCTGTGGTTTGTGGGATGCGTGGCATCAAGTGCGTCAACAGCATCTGCGCCTGCGCCTGTCGCAAGATGCGATTGGCCTGGCCGGTGACGCCATTGTGATCAGTGATGTGCATAACCGAGTGCTGACGGTTAACCCAGCCTTTACGCAAATTACCGGCTATGAAAGCCAGGAAATGGTGGGTCGAAAGCTCGAAACCTTGGCGGCTCCGCGCCACGATAAAGCGTTTTATCAGACGTTTTGGAGCACGTTAAAGGCGACTGGCCGCTGGGAGGGCGAAATGTGGAACCGTCGCAAACATGGCGACGAGTATCCTGAATGGCTTAAGGTGCGTGCGGTGACCGATAAGCGCGGCAAGATCACCCATTTCATCAGTCTATTTACCGATATTTCCGCCCAAAAAACACGCGAGCGCGATTTACGCCGCATCGGCTATGAAGATCCATTGACTGGGCTGCCGAATCGGCGGCGGTTGCATGATCTTATGGCGTCGCGGCTGCGCCGTCTGCGCGCCGGTGAGAGCCTGGACATGGCGTTGATTGACATTGATGGGCTTAAGTCGGTTAACGATAGCCTAGGCGTTGAGCAAGGCGACCGATTGCTGGCCCGCTTTGCCCAGCGGCTTGCAGGCTATATGGCAGGTAGCGAAGTGGGTAGGCTCGGTGGTGATGAGTTTTTAGTGATTCGCACGACGACCTTCGATGATCACGATAAATGGGTGGCGATGCTACGCGAGCATATGAGCCGCCCGTTTGAAATTAATGACCAGTCGTTACGCCTGGGGTTGACCATCGGCAGCTGCCGCGCGCCTGAAGATGGGAGTGACTCAGGTGTGCTGTTTCAGCGACTGGAGTCTGCGCTATATAGTGCCAAGCGTTTAGGGCGCAACCATAGTCAGCGGTTTCGCCCTGCGTTGGATAAGCAGGACAATCCACAGCTGGCATTGGTGAGTGATTTGCGGGCAGCGCTGATATCGGGCGACCAGTTAGAGCTGCACTATCAAACGCAGCACCATCCTGGCACCGGCGTTTTAATGGGGATGGAGGCGCTGTTGCGTTGGCGTCACCCTCAGGATGGGATGATTTCACCCGGGGATTTTATTCCGCTGGCAGAGCGCCATGGGCTCATGTCGGAGCTGGGTAGCTGGGTCATTGAAAAAGCCTGTGCCCAACAATCGCATTGGCAACATAGTGGTATGCCGAACGTCACCGTATGGATCAATATTTCGGCGCTGCAGCTGTTCCAAGGAGACCTGGAAACCCAGCTATCGAGCTGTTTAGAGCGCTATCAGTTAAAGCCTGCGCAAATTGGTTTAGAGCTGACCGAGTCTGTGCTACTAGATGAACGGGCAGGGGACATGGGGCCACGCTTACAAGCGCTACGCGATCAGGGCTATGCGATTGCCATTGATGACTTTGGCACAGGCTACTCATCGCTTGCTTACTTAAAACGCTTGCCGGTGGATAAAATCAAGCTAGATCGCGCGTTTATCCGTGAGCTGCCCAATGACCAAGTGGACGCCGCCATTGTGATGGCCGTGCTGGCGATGGCTGAGGGGATGGGGCTTGATGTAGTGGCCGAGGGTGTCGAAACCCAAGAGCAGTGTCAGTTTTTGATTGATGCTGGCTGCACGTCAGTGCAAGGGTTCTATTTCGCTAGGCCGCTGCCTGCCGACGAGCTTGAAAAAAAGTGGGCACCGCTGCCCCAGGTTGAAGAAGCACTTTAACGAACGCGGCTGTCCAGGCCGTTAGAAACCGTTGTTAGGCACGTTCTTATTGGCTTTATATACGGCATAGCGGCTAATGCCGAAACATAGGGCGGCCCAAATCACCGCTTGGGTAGGCAGCAGCCAGGGGGCTAAGGTAACGCCGCTAATGGCCGCGCCGCCGAAATACGACAGTGGCCCACTCACGGCACCGCAAACAGTAGCAATGAGCGGAAAGCGCCATAGCCAAGCCAGAGAATGGAAGACCAGTGTGGCAAACAGCGGCCACAGCATCCAAAGCCATAGGGGGAGCAGGCCTGCCACCAACGGCTGTTCGCCGAAGTCGAACCCGCCTGCCAAATGCAGCCCGCCATCCAGCGCTAGGCCGAGCAGCGCAAAAACGCCTATAAACCACCCCTCACCGGGCTTGGCACAGCGCCAAAAATGCCAGCCAAGCAGTATGGCCCCAGTGATGGCAGCTACCCATGACCCGCCAAATACGCACAGTAGCCACCCCGCTTCGAAGCGCAGCGCGTTTAACAGCATGCCCTGCCAGCGCGAGGTGGCCATTTATAGTGCGCCGGTGAGTGGTTCGGGTTTCGCGGCGGGTTTTGCCAGCAACAGATGGCATGTGCCGATAGAACGCTCAATGAAGCCGCCTTCGCAATAACACAAGTAGTAACGCCACATGCGGATAAAGCGCTCGTCGTAGCCCTGCTGCCGAACTTGCTCAAGACTGGCTTCAAAGCGATGCCGCCATTCGCGCAAGGTGCGGGCATAGTGCTGCCCGATTTCGTCAAGCGCGACCACGTTGAGCGAGGTCTTACGCATCACGCTGGTCAGCATGGCGTGGTGTGAGGGCAAAAAACCACCAGGGAAAATGTAGCGCTTAATAAAGTCCATATCGCGTTTGGCTGCTTCAAACCGCTGGTCTCGGATCGTGATCGCTTGCAGCATGGCTTGGCCATCATCCGTGAGCAGGCTGTCGACCTTCTCAAGATAGGTGTTCAAATACTGATGCCCTACCGCTTCAATCATCTCAACCGAAATTAGCCGGTCATAGCGACCGGTGAGTTCACGGTAGTCTTGCTTGAGCAGGGTAATTTTATCGTTGAGCCCCTCTTCTTGAATCCGTCGAGCGGTATGGGCGTGCTGTTCTTCGGAAATCGTGGTGGTGGTAACCCGACAGCCGCGGGTCTTCGCTGCATGAATGGCCAGTCCACCCCAGCCGGTACCAATTTCTAGCAGGTGGTGTTCTGGGCGCACATCTAACCTTTCCAGCATGATATCGAGCTTGTAGGTAGATGCTTCTTCTAGGCTAGCTTCGGGGTAGGGAAAAACAGCGCTTGAGTACATCCAGTGGCGCTGATCAAGAAACGTCGCGAACAAGTCGTTGCCAATGTCGTAATGCGCGGCAATGTTGCGCTTTGAACCGGAAAGGCTATTACGTTGAAAGCGGTAGGCCGCGCCGAGCAGCCAGCGAGTAAAGCGCGCGCTACCGTTTTCCATTTTACCGTTAACCTGATCTAGATTAGCGGCAAATAAGCGTACTAGCGCTACGAGGTCATCAGCGTCCCAGTCACCATCCATGTAGGATTCCGCGGCACCCACCGTGCCGCCAAACGCAAGCCTTTTCCAGGCGCGGGAGTGGCGAATCACGACGGTGACTTGCAGCGGACCTTCTTGGCCGAGATGGTGGCACTGGTTGCCTTCAATCAGCGTAATACGGCCACCTTGAAAAGCATCTAGCTGGGCCATTAGGCGCGGTTTTAACCAGCGGGTGAAGCGGTCCTGGTTAACCGGCTGAATCTCTGGAGGTGTTGAACGCAGGGTCGTCATTTTGAAGCCTCCTTGCGCTTAGGGTGGTTATAAACGGGGACACGCTTAAGCCAAAGCCTGAGCGCTTCAAAATGAATGCCCGCGATTGTTTTTAGGCTCATCCAAGGCTGCCGTGCCAAGGTTGTTAACAGCACTTTGCGGGTAGCGGGTGCTGCTGCTAGCGTCAGCGTGGCGTCAAAATGACGCTGTCCGCTCTGCCAGTTTTCCATATGTAAATAGAGCTGGTCGCCTGGGGGGTTAAACTTCCAGCGATAGGTCATTTCCATGGGGTTAAACGGTGACACATGCATGGCCTTGTCAAAGCTTGCATGGTGGCTATGGCGAGTGGGGTCGACCTTACAGGCATAGCAGATGCGCTCTTTCCAGGGCATATTAGTGACTTCGCCAAGTACCGCTGCCAGCCTGCCCAAATGGTCGTAAGCGTAATACATCGAAACAGGATTGAAGGCGGTTCCGAAGGTGCGTAGCTGAGTCAGCATGCAGATTTTGCCATCCGGCGCGCTACCCAGCTGGCGGGTGAGTTCTTCGCGTACGGCGGTGCGTAGTGGCCGGTCGGTGGGGGCAAGGTAATCTTCGCGCCGAAAGCGTGCCAGCGCCGGGCCCCGGGCACTGAAGCCAGGTACACCGTCAAACAGGCTAGGCAGCTCATCCAAGTCAATCCATGCCATCCATACGCGGTAGCTAAACGCATGCTGTTTTGGCGTAAAGCGACGGTGGCGCAGAGTGCCGCGGTAAATACGCGAGCGAGGCGCGGCAATCATCCAAGCCCCTCCCCAACGCTGTTAGTGGGCATAAGCTCATGGGCGGGTAGCGCGGTAGGTGAAGGTGGCGGCGTGGCTGCTTCGTTACAGCCTAACGCTTGGGCAACCCGCAGTGCGCTCCATACCCCGTCCTCGTGAAAGCCATTACGCCAATAAGCGCCGCAGAAGTGAGTACGACGCGCGACCGATGAAATCTCGCTATGACGTGCTTGTGCCGCTTGACCTGCCAGGGTGAACTGAGGGTGAGCATAGGTATAGCGACCTAACACCTTTGCAGGGTCAATACTGTCGGAATCATTGAGGGTGACGCAAAACGTGGTGTCGGATTCCAGGCGCTGAAGAATATTCATGTCGTAAGTGACAGAGACACGCTCTTCTGAGCCGCGCCCATCGAGCCGGTAGTTCCAGCTTGCCCAGGCGCGCTTGCGCCGTGGCAGCAGCGTTGTGTCGGTATGCAGTACAACCTCGTTATCTTGATAAGGCATGGCGGCGAGGATGTCTTGCTCGGCCGGAGTTGGGTCGCCGAGCATTGCCAGTGCTTGGTCGGCATGGCACGCCAGCACCACGTGGTCAAAGCGCTGGGTGCCTTGAGCCGTGGTAACCATTACGCCCGTGTCACTGCGTGTAATGCGAGTGACCGGCGTGTTGAGGTGAATACGCGCTGCATAGGGCGCCGTCATACTGGGAATATAACGCTTCGAGCCGCCCACTAAGGTGTACCACTGCGGGCGGTGGTTCACCGACAGTAGTCCATGGTTGCGGAAAAAACGCACAAAAAAGGTCAGCGGGAAAGCGCGTAGATCACCAATGCTGGCTGACCAAATTGCCGCCCCCATGGGCAGTAGATAACGCCGCTGAAAGGCTTCTCCGTAACCGTGTTGGTCAAGGTACTCGCCGAGCGTCATATGATTAGCCAAGCGCTGACTATCTAAATCAGCGCTTGCCTGTTTATTGAAGCGCAAAATATCGCGTAATAGACGATAAAAGGTGGGGCTAAGCAAATTGCGCCGCTGGGCAAACAACGACCCTAGCGTGTGGCCGTTGTATTCAAAGTCAACGTTGGTTTCATGCACCGAAAAGCTCATTTCGGTGGCTTGACTGGGTACGCCAAGCGTTTCTAGTAAGCGCTGGAAGTGGGGGTAGGTCCAGTCATTGAAAACAATGAAGCCAGTATCAATGGCGTAAGGCTGACCATTGACCTCAACATCCATGGTCGCTGTATGCCCACCAAGACGGGCATCTGACTCAAACAGCGTGACCTCATGCTGTGAAGATAGGTACCAGCCCGCTGCCATACCGCTAATGCCGCTGCCGATAATTGCGATGCGCTGTGACGCCATGCCGCTCATTGTTGCTCCTCTTGACGCCTTGTCATGCGTAGGCCGATGTAACGACGCAGCGCAGGCGGTAAAATTCCTAACCATTTCACGAGATAGGTAAAACGGCGTGGAAAGTGAATATCCAGTCGTCCTTTGACAAGGCCTGCGATGATCGCATCGGCTGCTTGATCTGCGGTGACCTGCATGGGCATTGGGAAATCGTTGCGATCGGTCAATGGGGTTTTAACAAAGCCAGGGTGAATCAGGCTAACGTCAATGCCCTCTTGATCAAGGTCGAGGCGTAACGATTCTAAGAAGTAGCTGATAGCCGCTTTTGAAGCGCCGTAGGCTTCAGCTCGCGGCAGCGGTAAGTAGGCAGAAGCACTGGAGGTGGCAGCAAGGCGCGCAGGCTTACCCTCTTTACGGGCAGCTCTAAGTAGCGGCAGTGCCGCTTCCACGCCATACAGGGTGCCAAACAGATTAGGTGTAAACACTCGCTCAATGAGCTCCATGTCAAACTGCTGAGCATCCAGGTATTCACAGGTACCCGCATTGAATAGCGCAATATCTAGTGCGCCAAGCCATGTGCTGATCTGTTCACCTGCCGCCAGTACTGCCTGACGGTCGCTAATATCAAGAGGCAGCGGATAAGCGTTGGCGTGGCCATCGCACAAGGAGGCGAGCGTCTCTTGGTTGCGAGCACTTAGCACAACGTAATGACCTTGGGCGATGAGCTTTTTGGCAAGCGCTTCACCAATGCCGGACGTGGCACCCGTTAGCCAAATGCGTTGGGGCGTTTTCCAGGGGCTCATCGTGTTCTCCTGTGGCGGCTTGTTAGCACGCGATCTAGGTAAGAAAAACGGTTCAGGTGTCAGTTAACGCGCTGTTTTAGCCAGCGTATGATGCGTCCCATTAACGGTAAATGTTCGTACAACATTGCCCCGGCATCGAAGTAGTCACGGTGCCGCGCTACTCTGCCATCGTCAGCAAACGTTAGCGCGCTGCAGCCCTCTACGCAGATAGGCTGACCGTTGGCGAGACGCGGATGCACAAACTCCATTGTCCAGGTGACAAATGCCTGATTATCCTGCTGCTGCCTTGTGTGATAAGTGAATTGGCAACGTTCAATGTTTTCATACATGTTGGAAAAGTAGCGCTCTAGTGCATTACGGCCTTCAATGTGGCGCAACGGATCGTTGAAAACAATTTCCTCAGTATATACCTCGTATAGTTTTTCTGTACAGGTGTTGTCTAGTTTATTAAAGAAGGCACAGAAATTTGCCAAAGCTTGATCGTTGGGCATAGCGCGCTCCTTAACTGAGGTGGCGAGAAAAGAGGTGAGTGGTGACCGCTCGCCGTTGTTGATGATGAATAAACACGTTGAGCGGGCTAGGTATGGGAGGCTAACCAGCGCTTTTTAGGCGCCTTTAACGGCCGGCCTATTTAGCCAGCGCTTTAAAGGCATCTAAGGCACGCTGACGAGCTGCTTTGTGGTCGACGATAGGGGCCGGGTAATCAATCGGATTCAGCATATCCTGGGGCGGTGCATGGCGCGCTTTAGCAGGCAGTGGCTTAAGCACTGGCAGCCAGTGAGCGATAAATTCACCATCTGGGTCAAAGCGCGTTGACTGGGTGGTGGGGTTGAAAATACGGAAATAAGGCGCTGCGTCCGTACCGGTTGATGCCGCCCACTGCCAGCCGCCATTATTGGCGCAGAATTCACCGTCGACTAGGTGGCGCATAAAAAAGGCTTCACCACGCCGCCAGTCAATCAGCAGGTGTTTGCTTAAAAACATCGCGGTGATCATGCGCAGGCGGTTGTGCATCCAGCCAGTTGACACCAGCTGGCGCATCGCCGCATCTACAATCGGATAGCCGGTGCGCCCCTCGCACCAGGCTTGGAAGCCCTCATCGTCGTCACGCCAGTGAAGCTGCTTGGTGTGCTCTTGAAAAGGTTGATGGCGACAGACCCGAGGAAAGCCGACGGCGACGTGCTGATAAAACTCACGCCAAATAAGTTCATTCACCCAGGTGGTGAGTCCTGCATCGCCGTCGGCCAAGTGGCCACCATTTTCGTGCATCACTGCGTTAAGGCATTGGCGATGGGAGATCATGCCTAGCGCCAGGTAGGGGGACAGTGCACTGGTACCCCTAACATTAGGGAAATCCCGCTGCTGCTGATAGTAACGCCCGCGAAAGCGCAAAAAGCGTTCTAAATTATCGCTGGCTGCGTTTTCACCCGCCGGCCATAAGCGTCCATCAACGGGTGTGTCGCCAAGTTCAGGGAGGTCGGGGAGGGGGTCACTTTCGATCTTTAGCGGCGACTGCACGTCTGGCGTGTCGCGTAGCGCTAGCTGTTGTGCAGTGATCTGTTTATGCCACGCTTTGGAAAACGGCGTAAATACGCCGTAATAGTCACCTTTTCCCGTTAGCAGGCTGCCAGGTGCGAAGGCCACGGCATCGTGGTGGCCCTGGGCGGTTATTCCTGCTTGTGCGAAGGCATCGAGTACGGCTTGATCCCGACGTTGCTCATTCAGGGCATATTCATAGTTGAAGTGGAGCTGGGAAGTCTGGTGCGTGCGGGCGATATCCAGCAGTACCTGAGCCGCGTCATCGTAGTGGTCGATGTCACGGTGCAAGAGTGGAATATTGAGCCCGTTTAGCGACGTCTTAACCGCCGCCACGCCGCGGGCCCAGAAGTCGAGCTTGTTGGCACCATGGCCATGGTCGCGGCATTGCGCCACGCTGCGCAGGAACACGGCTACTACCGGCCCTTTGGCGGCAGCAGCAGCGAGCGCAGAGTTATCGTGAATGCGTAAGTCGCTACGCAACCAAACGAGCTGCAAATTCATGCGATGTCCTTACTCGCTGTTGTCCATAGGCCTGAAGCGCGCTAAAGAGTCCCTGATTCGCGCAGCAGAGGGCGAAGGCGCGCGATGGCCTGCGGAAGATCGTCGCCTAACAGATGCACAGAACCGTCGTGCAGGTCACGTTCCCTTAGTCGTGCCACCTCGCCACAAACACCGATAGGCACATTCAGCGCCTCTGCTGCCTGGGGGAGCGCTTGGCGAATGTAGTCATCGCTCTCCTTCTGGCCGCTAGAGAGCAGCACCATCGAAGCGTGCAGTCGAGACACTGCGTGTGGCAGGTCAGTCAGCGCCAGTGAGTGATCAAACAGTTGTACTCGGTAGCCCTGCTCGCTGGCCATGAGTGCGCACATCAACACCCACAGCGGGCCAGGGTCATCGGGCATGGCGCTCAGCAGGATCAGCGGCCCGCGTGTTGCCTGGTTAGCGTAATAAAGGCGAATACCCACCTGGCTACGCAAAAAGGCTTCAAACGTGCGTCGTACAAAGTCATCTGGCTGGGTAGCCCACTTGGCTTCCAGCGATAGAATCACAGGCTGCCAAAGCTCGTTGATAGCGACACTTAAGGGATAGAGCGCAACACTTTGGTGATACAGCGTCTCTAAGCTAGGCAGGTCAACGGCTTCAATGGTGGCTTGTAGCTGCTGACGCTGGCTGGCCCAGTCACCGGCATCTGGCGTTGGTGCTTCTACGGCTTCCGGTTGGTCAAGCAAGTCGGCGACTTGGCTAACTGGAACACCACGGTTCAGCCATTGCAAGATACGCTCAATACGAGTGATATCGTCTTGGGCGTATAGCCGATGGCCTTTTGGGGTGCGTTGTGGGCGAATTAAACCGTAGCGACGCTCCCAGGCGCGCAGGGTGACCGAGTTCACACCCGTTAAACGGGAAACTTCCCTAATCGGATAGAGCGGGGTATCGGGTGGGTGGGTCGCCTTGTTGCTCATGGGCGCCATTGCCTCTTGGTTGCCTGCAGCGTTTGCTACAGGGGTCTGTCAATAATTACCGTGGCATTGTCTCAGCACCTGACCGGCGCTGTGCCACATAATCGGAAAGCTATTACTCATGTAGTATTAATCATGTAGATAGCGTCACACTATTATAGGCACCTTTGTACAACTTGTGGCTTCTGGGTACAACCTTTCCCTTATTCGCAGAAAAGTTTAATTTTATTTCATTTTTCAGTGGGCTGGCCTAACAAAGCCTTTGCCAATTCATCGCCGGATAGCCAAGCATCTTCTACACGACTGCCTCTGAAACTATCGCCACACAATGCTAGCCCGCTGGCGCTGTATAGGTACGACTGCGCGCCTGCTTGTGCAGGCTGGGCATAGCGCCAGCGATGAGCACCTACTTCAAGCACCTTAGGCAGCGCTGTGGCTGCAGGGAGCAGCGATATGAAGGCGTCCAGTAGCTGCTGAGCGACGACATCACTGCTGGCCTCGATATGTGCATCGCTCCAGTCCAACTGGGCCAGTAAGCTGAGGCTTTCCGGCTGGTCTTCACGTCCTGGCTTTGTGTGATTACGCGACGCCAGCCGCAGCATCGAATGCTGGGTATGAACGCTTTGCCAATCTGGAGCCACGCTGTCTATTGGCGGTAACGGCTGTTCAAAAATCGCCCAGCCTGCCCAGCACCCCCGTTGGGGCTGCGCTTCGCAGGCAGCTGCCAGGGTTGGTTCCCAGGCGGCTAATAATGCGTTGGCTTGTGGAGGGGGCGCGCTAATGATGACTGCGTCAAAAGGCCCGTGCTGGGTTGCATGGCTGTCGTGTAGCTGCCAGCCGGTTGCTGACTGCTCCAGCGCGGTAACCTGTGTTTCAAGCGTTATGGTTGCATTAGGCAAGGCGCTAAGGGTGTCGGCTAGATGACGGGTGAGTGCGCTCATGCGCGGCGCACCGGTATAGCGTGTTTGACCGTCATTGTGTGTTTGCCAGCCGGATGCACTAGCCTGATAACGAGACGTGGGCCAAGGAGCTACACAACCAACCGCTTGCCACTCGGCTATTTTTTTGGCGAACCGTTCATCGCGCACGGTAAATGCTTGAGCGCCCAAATCCAACGTTGCTGTCGGCCGATGTTTGCTCGACATGCGCCCCCCAGGGCCGCGCGCTTTATCAAACAGTTTGACGTCAACGCCATGGCTAGCAAGCTGGTGACCACAGGCAAGTCCAGACAAACCTGCACCAATAATAGCCACCGTTGATGTGGGGGTAAGGCGGGGCGGCACGTTTGGCAGTAATGTAGCCATGGATTCTCACAGTGACATTAATGAAAAGAGTAAGACCTGAATTGTAGCACTTCTGTATAGATATCGTACAATAAGACGATATGCAACGTGCTGGCGCGGTATAACCGTTCACGACGCGGCAGATGGTTGCTTTTTACTAGCTAGGCCATAGGAGTAACACCATGCGAGTACTAATAACGGGAGGCAGCGGTTTTGTTGGTCAGCAGCTCTGCCAACAGCTGATTGCTCTTGGGCATGACGTGCAGGTGGTGTCTCGTGCGCCTCATCAAGTGCGTGGCAGGCTTCCAAAGGGCTGCGATATCCGTGATAGCGCCCAGGCGTTTATTGACACGCCGCCGGATGCGCTAGTTAATTTAGCCGGCGAGTCGATCGCGGCAAAACGCTGGAGCGAGAGTCAAAAAGAGGAACTGATTCGCTCCCGGATAACGAGTACGCAACAGCTTGTCGCGCTGTGCGAGCAGTTGGAAGAGAACGGTCAGCCGTTGCCCAGCGTAATGGTAAGTGGTTCCGCGATGGGCTACTACGGAGACCAAGGCGATAAGCCGGTGGATGAATCAACGCCACCTAACGATGAGTTTGCTCATCGGCTTTGTGCGCAGTGGGAAGCCGCCGCTAAACCCATTGAAGCAATGGGCGTTCGTCTAGCAATTTTGCGTATTGGCTTGGTGCTAGAGGCGGGAGGCGGAACGTTACAGAAGATGCTGCCGCCGTTTAAGCTTGGATTGGGCGGGCGCTTTGGGAGTGGTGAGCAGTTTATGCCCTGGATACATCGTGATGACCTGGTCGCAGCAATTGTGTTTTTGCTCAGCGAGACGGGGCTTTCAGGGGCGTTTAATGGCAGCGCACCGCACCCAGTGACCAATGCGGAGTTCACAAAAACATTGGCTAAGCAGCTTCATCGTCCGGCGATTTTTCCCGTGCCCGCTTTCGTACTAAAAGCGGGCTTTGGAGAAATGTCGCAGCTGTTGCTAACCGGTGCAGATATGCGCCCCGCTCGCCTGGTCGAAGCCGGGTTTACGTTCCAGTATCCGACGCTCGATAAGGCGTTAGGGGCGATTGTTTAGCATTTAAGCGCTAGGCGTGAGGATCGACCGTAATAACCACCCGCACGGAATCGAGCCGTAGGCGGGTGTTCTCGATGGCATCACTTAGGGCGTGGCGCTCTTGCCTCAGCGCCTCAAGTTCTTCACTGCGTACGGCAGGGTTGTGCTCTGCCAGTGCGGTTAAGCGTGCAAGCTCGGCATCCAGCTGTGCTCGCATGCGTGTTTCAGCGCTTTCGATGATGCTGGGCAATTCACGCTCTGCTTCCCCTTCACCTTGAATGAGCAGTTCGCGCAGCTGGTCGTGACGACTTTTAATCAAGTCCCGTGCCAGCGACTTGTTCACTTTTTGCAGATTTTTGCCGAGGCCCGTGAAAGAAATCTTGCTGGTCAGGTTTGCCCCCGACTCATCAAGCAGCACGCGCACCGCCGTGGGAGGCAGGAAGCGGTTAAGGTGTAGCGATTTAGGCGCTGGGCACTGGGTGCGGAACACCAGCTCTGCCATCAAGCGGCCGCTGGGTATTGCTGGGTGGCGCAAAAGCGCGAGCGCTGTGTTACCCATGGTGCCATCTAAGATGCGCTCCATCATTTCGCGCAGCAGCGGATGCTCCCAGGAGAGCCGCTGAATATCGTCGCGGGCAAGCGCTAGCGAACGGCTGTAAGTGGCCGAAAAACCCTCTTCCCCTTTTACCAGCCCTGGTAGACCATCAATCATGTGCTGGCTGGGCTGCAGATAGAGCAGGCCATTGCCAATTTCTTGGCTATCTACGCCAAAAATGTCCAGTGCGCGCTCTGCAAAACGGGGCAGTGCTGGGTCTTCATCCAGCTCACGAACTGCGTCAATTACCTGCTGGGCACGGGCAGGGCGGCAGGCGTTTAGCTCCAGTAGGCGGTTACGTCCAGCGTCTCGCTCAGCCAGTTTAGCGGTGAACATCTGGCGGGTTTCGTCGATGATTTCATCGAGCATTTCATCGTCGAGCAGTGCATCGGCCAACGCATCGCCAAAGGCGTCATACAGGTCGCTGCCAATGCCATGGGGGGCGCTGAAGGCATCCATCCCTTCATGGTACCAGCGCAGCAGGCGCTCACCGGGGCTGCCGGTAAAGGTCGGCACGTGAAGCTCAATGGCATGACGCTGGCCAATCCGGTCCAGGCGGCCAATCCGCTGCTCCAGCTGGTCGGGGTGCTGGGGCATATCAAACATCACCAGGTGGCGACAGAACTGGAAGTTACGACCTTCTGAACCGATTTCAGAACAGATTAGCACTTGGCAGCCTTCCTCTTCATCGGCAAATGCGGCGGCAGCACGGTCACGCTCAATCAGTGAGAGCCCTTCATGGAACACCGGCGCGTGGTAGCCACCCAACACACGCAGCCCTTCGGCTAGCCCTTCAGCGGTCTCTTTATGGTGGGCAATGATCAGCACTTTGTCGTTGGCAAAGCCGCTTTCGCTATCGTCGCTGAGTTTATCCAGTAGCCAGTTAACCCGCGGGTCGATATGCCACCAGGATTCAGTGTTAAGTGGGTCATTGCTGAGCTCGCGGTACATCGCGTCTGGGTAAATCAGTACATCCGGATGATCCATGCCGGTTTCAATCAGCAGCTCATCCAGGTAGTCGTCATCGCGCTCTAGGCGGCGCAGCACCCGGCGATACGCTGAGGGGAGCTCTAGGCCGGAAAGGTGCAGGCGGCGTTCGGGGAAGCCACCTACGTGTCGTCGGCTGTTGCGGAACATGACGCGCCCCGTGCCGTGCCGATCAAGCAGCGCGTCGCGCAGCTGGGCGCGTGCGGCATCTTGTTGCTCACTGTTGGCTTCAGGGTTGCACAGGGTTGCCAGCAGCGCCTGACTGTCGAGGTCATCGGCAACCGCTTCGACGTGCTGGCGCGCGTCAGGCGTGTTGGGCAGTTCATCCAACGCATCAATGGCGCTGGCCACCGCGATATAGTGATGCTCTTCCTCTTTAAAGCGCTCAATGTCGTGGTAACGCTCGGCATCCAGCAAGCGCAAACGGGCAAAGTGGCTCTCAACCCCCATCTGTTCTGGCGTGGCGGTGAGCAGTAGCAGGCCAGGAATCGTGGCGGCGAGCTGTTCTACGCACTGATAGCCTGAACCGCTGCCTTCTGGGCTCCAGTCTAAATGGTGGGCTTCATCCACAATCAGCAGGTCGAAATGGCTGGCTAATGCCTGCTCCTGGCGATGCGCGTTGGCGAACAGCCAGCCTTGGCTGGCCAGTACTAACTGGGCGCTTTCAAACGGGTTGGCGCTGCCGTGAGCGAGGCTTTGCTGCTCATCCAGCAAACTCACTTTGAGCGAGAAGCGGCGTAACAGCTCGACCAGCCACTGATGGGTCAAGCTGTCTGGCACTAAAATCAGCGCCCGCTCTACGCGGCCTGCCAGCAACAACCGATGCAGAATGAGACCGGCTTCGATGGTTTTACCTAGCCCGACTTCGTCTGCTAGCAAAACACGAGGAGCGTGGCGGCCCGCTACTTCATCGGCGATATATAGCTGGTGAGGAATCAGATCAATCCGCGGCCCAGAAAAGCCCAAGGCGCTGTGCTGCTCAATACGCTGATAGTGATGCAGGGTGCGAAAGCGCAGGTCAAACCAATCGTTACGGTCAACTTGGCCGGTCAGCAGCCGGTCGCGTGCCTGATCGAACTGCATGGTGTCGGCAAGCTTGGCTTCAGGAAGCTCGCGCGGAGTACCCTCGCTATCTTCGCCAATGTACGTGATCAGGCCACCAGACTCTTTACTGTCATCAACGATCATCTGCCAACCATCGGCAGAGAGCACGCGGTCGCCGCTACCAAACATAACGCGCGTTAACGGCGCTTGGCGCGTGTTATAGGTACGGGTTTCCTGGCTGGCACTGAACAAAATGGTAACGCTACGGGCGTCGCAGTTAAGCACGGTGCCGAGCCCAAGCTCAGCCTCGCCGTCGCTAATCCAGCGCTGGCCGGGAGAAAAATCGCTCATGATGCCTCGAGGAAGTCTACAGAAACAGGTTGTATGCCACCGGGCAGGTTTCCGGTGGCAACAGGGCGAGGGATTCTAACGCAAAGCAGCGGGGGGATTAAGGTCTATCGTGGTCAATCTTCCAGCCAGCGTTCAAGTTGGGCACGTGTCAGCTCGCCCACATGCACATCCAACGTGTTTCCCTGGCGGTCAAATAGCACCGTGGTGGGCAGGCCTGGGGCTTTAAATTGAGCCGATAGGGTTTGGCTTGGGTCGCGCAGCGCGTAACGAAAATCCAGGGCTTGTGCATCCAGGTAGCGCACAATCGGCAATAGGTCTTCACCCTGGTTGGCGATGACCACGCTGACCCCTTCGCGCGTTGCTGCTTCTTCTAGCAAGGGCATTTCGCGCAGGCAGGGTGGGCACCAGGTGGCCCATAAGTTAACGATAATCAGGTCGCCGCTGTCGGCTAACGACGGCAGGTACACCGCATTACCGTCAATATCGTCGAGGGTTACTTCCGGTAGCGAGTTAACGGCAAAGTCATTACCTAAGGGAGCGAGTGTTACTGCTACCAACCAAAGACTAGCGGCTCCAATCACCATGGCCAGCCCGCCGATTAAGGCCAGCAGCCGCTTGCGTAGCGACCATGCGGTCCATAACAACCCAGCGATTAAGCCGCCCAGCGCGTTGTAGCCTGGTTGCCAGAGCTTCAGCGCATCGAGTGGCGCGACGCTGTAGCTTTCCCAATTGAGCGCAACATACACACTACGTGCGCCCAGCAGCCATACCACTAATAGCCCGTTGAACCAGCGACTATGCTGCGCAGCAGGTAGCCCAAGCAGGTAGCGGCTGGCAAATAGCAGTAGCAGTGCACAGCCGAAAGCGTAAAGCCGAGGGGTTGAGAGCAGTAGCGGGCCAAGGGCAATGGCATTCATAGTCTTCTCGTTAAACAGTTACACTGGTAGACCTTATCATGCACGTTGACGATAACGGAGATGTCTATGCCCCAATCTGCCTTTGATACGCTGCGCGCGCTGGCCATTGGTTCCCAAGCGCTGGGACTAACACTGATTATTACCCTGGAAACGCTTCTGGGCGATGAGGCCCGCCCATGGCAGGGGGGTGTGCTGGCGGTCATGGTCGCGTCGGCGCTGATGATTGCGCTGATTCGGTTGTATCGCAATAAGCGTTATCAAAAACAGCTTGCGGAACGCAGGCGCGCTGTGGAAGAAGAGGAAGAACGTTAGAAAGCGTTGCTTGTGTTTTTGACGCTACGGTTCCAGATTAAGAGGAGTCCCGCGCTGGACAGTCGGGGCACTTAACATACTGGGAGCGACACATAATATGATTAATAAGCGCGCATTAGCCACCGCCGTTGCGGCTTCATCTCTTGCTTTAGCGGGCATGGCCCAGGCGGAGGTCAAAGTTGGCTTCTTGGGCGGCTTTACCGGGGGAATTGAAAGCCTAACGCCACCCATTTTTGCAGGTGCCCAGCTGGCCGTGGCGCAGATAAATGAGCAGGGCGGTATCTTG
>SKHS01000234.1 GCA_007116835.1 Halomonas sp. | reverse complement strand
CAATAAGCCGCTGGGCATCATCTTCAATCATCCAGCTCAGTAGCGTGTCGCGGTCTAGCTCAGCGGCATTGTTGGCATCTGCCAGAATGGAGGCGACGGTGGCAAGCAACTGCTCGCCCTCAGCAACGCTTAGCGATAGCGCATCGAACGGTTGGTCAGCCAAAATTTGATAGCTGCCAGGACGCTCCTCCGTGCTGGCAGGCAGTACCTCTCCCGCATTGATGACAGCAACCGCATCTTGCAGAGAGTAGCCTACTTCGATGCTATCGAGCGTCACGTTGCCTAGCGCAACGAACGCTTCGTACTGCTCGGCAGTCAGCAGCTCATCGGCTCCCAGCTGCAGGCTAATAGTATCCGCACCAAGCACCCATGCCTCTTCACTGGCCGCTAATAGGTTAGCCGCCTGGGCATTGGTAATGCTCCAGGTCTGAAGTATTTCCACACTGACATCGCGGCTGTTTAGCGCGCCATCAACAATCGCCTGAACCGACTGATAACGGGCTTGTGCATCGTCAACGGTCGCCAGTGAGAAGTTCGGCAGCGCAACGCTGCTTGGGGTAATTTCGTAGCTATTGGCAATGTTTTCAATCTGGTTGAGCGTTAAGTTGCTGGTTAAAATAAACCGCACCGGCGTGTCGCCAAGTTCAAAGCTGTTACCTATCCGCTGTAAACGCTGTAAATCGGCAATTGCTAGAATGTCGTTATTCACCGATACCTGCTCTGCACCGGTAATATGCAGCGGGAATAGGTTGCCTACCTGGGTTTCAAGCAAGGCTGCTGACGTATCAACCACCGTCCACTTTAGCAGCGTGTTTACCGCAGGCGTGGGGGCATTATTAGCATTTGTCAGCGCAGATACCGCCTTATCTACCAGCGGTTGAACGTCTGCCGCGGTGAAGGTGCCAACCGACAGCTCTGCATCGGTAATACGATAACCCACGCTGCTATCGTTCGGGTCTTTATTAAGGCGTTCAACACCCTCCTCGTCGATCACCTGGAGTGCTTCTTCCAGGCTGTACCGCACTTCAACAGGGTCATTGGCGTACTGATAGTTGCCTAGCGTTATTAGCGACTGATATTGCCCATAAGTGATGTGATCATCGGTGATCACCACAGTGTCAGCGAGGGTGACGTGGTCTTGGTTGATCGCTTGAATAACGTTGTCAGCCGTGTCGCTTACCGTCCAGTCAAACAGGGCTTGCACGGTTTGGTTATCATTGATCAAGCCGTTAGCGGCTTCCAATACGGTGCGGATATTGGCCAAAGTATCAGCAGACTCTGCGACGGTTAATGTCGCGGTAAAGGGCGCGGTATCATCTAGCAGGCTAAAACGTCCTGCTGGCGCGAGTAAATCAGCCTCTTCGGCACGCAACGCATCGCTAATATCGGCATAGGAGACCGCAGTCGTCTCACCTAAGCTAAAATTATCCAGCGCCGCCTCTAAGCGTTCATATTGCGCAGCGGTTAATGTGGGGTTAGTGACTTCAATCGTCTCTGCCAGCTCCAGCCCGTCGGGAAGGTTAGCCCTTAGCTGTGACTGAATATTGTCATAGCTATCCAGCACGCTCCACGTATAGACATTGGTAAGAGTTGGCGTGTTTTCGGCGTTATCCAGCAGCTGGCGCACAGCGGCTAAATCATTAATGGCAGATTCGACGGTCAGTGACTGCGGCGCAAATAACGCTGTGCTGATCAGATAGTTCGCCACGACATCATCGGCACCCACACTAAATGCCTGCGCTAGCGTGTATTCCACCTGCTCGTCGCCGCGCTGATACCCAGCGTTATCGCTTTCAATGGCTAACAGCGCCGTGTAGTCGTCAAGCGTAATCGTTTGATCAGTCACACGAACCTCATCGGCGCGGGCGATATGCGGTGCGCCTTGTGCAGCGGCTAAAACCGCTTCAGCGGTATCGTTAATCACCCAGTTGTACAGCTCGTCAGCGTCTAGCCCACCGGCGTTATTGGCACCGCTGATAATATTTTCCACACGGGCGAGTTCTACGCTGGCCTCAGTAACGCTGCGCTCTCCAGGGTTATAAACGTCTAGCGCAAGTTGATAATTGCCTGCTAACTCAATGTCGGTACTAACAGCACCTTCTAAGGTATAGCGAACAACGGTGTCGGCTAACTCAAAGTTCTCTAGCACCGCCAAACGTTCGTACTGGGCTTGATTAATCCCCGCATTGGCAACACGCACCTGATCCGCCAGTGTTACGTGGTCTTCAGCAATATCGCCAATGATGGTGTTGGCGTTATCGACCACTTCCCAGCTAAACAGCAGATCTTCGCGCAGCTCCGCGCTATTTTCAGCGTTAGCCACTAATCCTTCGATCTGAGCATAGGCTTCCCGTGCAGCTGCCACAGTGAGTTCGCTACCCGGACGAATCACCTCTGGGTTAATCGCGTAATTGGTGAGCAGCGTGCCAACGTCTTCAGCGTCAATGGCTTCCGACAAGGTGTACTCCACGGTTTCACCAGTGCGTACGTAGCTGCTCTGAAGCCCTATTAGGGCTTCATACTGCGCTAGGCTAATCATACCGTCATTAACGTTGACGGCATTAGCGCGCAGCAAATGGGCAACATCGCCCGCGCCAAGAACCGCATCAGCGCTATCCAGCACCGTCCAGTTAAAAAGCTGATCGGCATTGAGCGAGTCTGAGTTAAGCGCGTTAGCCAGAATGCTTTCTACCGTGGCAAGCGTCTCTTGTGCTTCCAACACGCTGACACTGCCCGCATTAAGGGGCGGCGCAAGGGCAATATCATAGTTGTCGGCAATCACCTCGGCCGCGACCGCTTGCGCCAAGGTGTAACCGACAATGGTGTCGCCTAGCTGAAAGTTATCCAACGTATTTAACTGGTCAAACTCATCGACGGTGAGAGAGCGATCACTGATCGTGATGGGGTTGGCACCCGTCACATGGCCATCGTTGAGATCCGCAATGATGGCAGTGGCACTATCACTCACGGCCCACTGGAACAGCGACAGCGGCGGCTGATTGTTGGCACCGTCCAACACCCGTGAAACATCGGCAAACGCTGAGGCGGCCTGGGCGACGGTCACGGTGCCTACATCGAGAGGAACATCAAGATCAATAAGGTAGTTGCTGGCCAGTGGCGCTGCCTCAAGAGCTTCCTCCAACGTATAGCCAACGGCTGTAGCGCCTAGCTCGAAATTGTCCAACGCATCAAGCTGCTTAAATTGCGCAGGGGTAATCACGGTTTCCGTAACGCTGACACGGCGGGCTTCGTTAAGCTGTGGGTCGGCGCTGGAAGCGCCAATCACGTTTTCAAAGCTATCGAGAATGGTCCAGTCCAACAACATCTCGCGGGTTAAGCCATCCTCACCGGTATTAAGGGCGCGGTCCGTTAACAGCCGGGTTTCATCAATAAGCTCTGCAGCTTCACGCAGGCTTAGGGCATTTTTATTTAGCGGCACCGCTGGGTCTAACGTGTAGTTGGCGGGCATTTCTGCCGTTGTCAGTGCCTGTTCTAGCGTATAAGGCACAACGGTGTTACCAAGTACGAAGTTATCCAGCGTATTCAGGTCTGCAAACTGGTCCGGCCGAATCGTCTCATTGGTGAGCGTGACGCGTTCCGCTCCCAAAACGGCAGGACGCTCCAAACCGCCCGTGACCAGCACATCTTCGACGCTAGCGCGAATTGACCATGTATAAATATCAGCAAGCTCGATAGGCGCTATATCAACATCGTAATCGCCTGCCAAAATCGTTTCTACCAACGCTAATCGGTCAGCAGCGACCGTTAACCCTAACGTGCCAGCGGGAAAAGCTTGACCTGGATTGATTAAGTACTCAGAGGGCAAATCTCCGTTCTGTGCAAGGTTAACCGCTGCTTGAAGCGTGAGATAAGGAATATCAGCGCGGACATCAATGGTATTAGAAAGATCACTGTTGGGATTTTGGGCGGCCTGCTGAGCATCGCGCAGGGGGTTGCTGTCACCGTCTCGATAGGCATCCAGCTTAACGTCTGCGCCCGCGTCATCAATAGCGTCTAATGCTTGCTTTACCTGGCCTGCAATAGAAGGCAGCCCTAACGCATCCGCCATTTGCTGATTGGTGAGTTCGCGACCCGCCTCATTGGCTTGATTCATAGCAGTGGCCAGTCGTGACAGTGCGTCGCTACTGCTAATCCCTGCGCTGTCGGCCATCGCCAGTAGGCCTGCCACTTTGACACCGGCGACAAGTAACTCAACGCTAGAAGACGCTTCCGCCAAGGGGTCGGTAGTCAGTAAGTTAAGACGCTCATCTAAGCCCAACGCCGTTTTAATTATACTCTGGGCGTTAGCGTCATTGACATCAAACTGCGCCGACAGCTGAACCATCATCGTGGTCAGCGGCGTGATTACCGTGGCGTTTTCTGGCGCGCGCAGCACCCCATTGAAAGGCAGGCCAGTGGCAATATCCACCCCACCTGTTGCGGTCAGAATACCGCTGCCCTGCAGGCCACTGAAGAAACCGCTGCTGTCGGTTTCCACTTGGTTGGCATTAACCGCACGGGTAACGGTGGCACCAGCAATATAGCCATCAATCACATAGCCGCTAATGGTGGGCGGCTGGGGTTCTGGTTCTGGCTGAGGCTCTGGCTCTGGTTGGGGACTGGAGCCGCCGCCGCCTCCCCCACCGCCGCCTGCTGCGGCAGCCCCTAACGCCAGCGCACCGCCACCGATATACAGCCAAGGGGGAATATCACCAAACGAGCTAACCGGCGTGCTGCTAGCGCTCGCGCCACTCGCAGTGCTAACACTGCCGCCTGTGCTCGGTGAAAAAGACGCGCTCGGCACAAAGAGCAGCGTGGCAAAATCCGTACTTTCTGCAACACCTTGCTGTAACGCACTACTCGGGCTAATCAGTAAAAGATCGCCCTGCTGTACAACCGCGCCCCGCTCCACCAGTAACAGTGAACCGTCGGCGCGGGTAATCATTACATTGCCATCAGGCAGCAGCTCCCAAGTCTGTACATTCGGCAGCTGGCTTAATGGTACAAGAAGGCCGCTGGCGGTATCTAATTTTTCCATAAGCGCCGTGATATCAACCACCACGCGCCCGCCTTCCAACGCAACATCTGCCGCCACCAGATAAATAGACTGGCCGTTATCCATCACTAGCGTGAGGCTGCCATTAGGCTGGCGAATCACCTCAGCCACCCCCTGCAAGTCGTCTACTGCCACCATGCTGTCCGCTAACGCCTGCTGAGCCAAGAGCGGCAGCACAAGGGTTGAGGCCATTCCACCGCGTTTTAACGCTTTCTGGTTTTTCGCCATCCAGCGGCGAACAAACGCAAGACGTGCCTGAGGGTCAGCCGGTATTTCTATGCGCGACACGCCGTCACGGGTATCTGCGTACGCTTCCCAGTCGCTCTGGGCGTCAACCGAACTCACCCTGACGCCATTGAGCAAGTGACCGTTGATCACCCCTGGCTGGGTCGACTTAAGAATATCGGCTGATGGTATCGCCATTGAGCACATCTCCACTGAAAGTTCGCAGGCGCTTAGCGCCCCATTTTTATGTCTGACTGACGTTCATCGCCCACGCGCTTGCACACACCATGCTAACCAGGCGCATTAGAAAAATAAGCATGAGTATTTCACAAAGACGTACTAATCAAACCCTGAAAAAGGCAGGTTATAGTGCGGTAACAGAGCATTAGACGCATCATCACGACAATACGCCACGACAAAACGTGGTGACCAGCAAGCAGCGGGGGCAAGCAGAAAGAGGCTAGCGGGATGAACAGA
This sequence comes from Halomonas sp., assembly GCA_007116835.1. Lineage (GTDB taxonomy): Bacteria > Pseudomonadota > Gammaproteobacteria > Pseudomonadales > Halomonadaceae > Vreelandella. Next base: position 1,645 of record SKHS01000234.1, on the reverse strand, counting down.
AGTCGAAGTAGCGAATGACAAACACTAAAAAGGGCTTAGTGATGAATCACTAAGCCCTTGGATATGGTGCCGGTGGCCAGACTCGAACTGGCACACCCGTAAAGGCGGCGGATTTTGAATCCGCTGCGTCTACCAATTCCGCCACACCGGCAATGGATGCGCATTATACGGAGATAACCTCGCAGGTCAATCACATTGACTGACTTTATCCATCTAAAGCGCTATCCTATGCCGCCTGTTTGACCACTGAAAAGAGCCATCTCCATGCAGCGCGCGGACTTTCATTTCGAGTTACCCGACGAGCTAATTGCTCGCTACCCTTCTGAGCAGCGCAGCGACTGTCGTTTGCTATGCGTGGATGGCCAAAGCGGTGCGCTTGAGCATCGCCGGTTTCCTGATTTGCTTGAGCTACTCGAGCCCGGCGACTTACTGGTCTTCAACGACACGCGTGTCATTCCAGCGCGCTTGCACGGCCACAAGGCGAGCGGCGGAAAAGTAGAAATGCTGCTGGAGCGTCCGCTGGACAGCCACCGTGGTTTAGCGCATCTCCGTTCGAGTAAGTCGCCAAAGCCCGGCACCGAGCTGATCTTTGAAGGCGATATTCATGCCATTGTTGAAGGCCGCCGCGATGCGCTGTTTGAGCTACGCTTTTTAGGCGATACGCCCATGATTGCGCTGCTTGAGAAGCACGGCCATATGCCCCTACCGCCGTACATTACCCGTGACGATGAGCTGAGTGATCGAGAACGCTATCAAACCGTATATGCCCGTCGCGACGGTGCCGTTGCGGCGCCCACCGCAGGGCTTCATTTTGATCAGCCCTTGTTGGATGCCCTGGCCGCAAAAGGCATTAACAGTGCCTTTGTGACGCTGCACGTTGGTGCGGGTACTTTTCAGCCTGTGCGCGTTGACAACATTCTCGAACACCATATGCATAGTGAGTGGATTGAGGTTTCTGAGGCTGCTTGCCAACAAGTTCGCGACACTCAGGCCGCTGGAAAACGAGTCATTGCGGTCGGCACGACCAGCGTGCGCTGCTTAGAAAGCGCTTGCCTGAAAAGTAGCGACGGCCAGATCGCCCCGTTCAGCGGCGACACCGATATCTTTATTTATCCTGGCTACGAATGGCGCTGTGTGGATGCTCTGATTACCAACTTCCACCTTCCCGAATCAACGCTGCTAATGCTGGTCTCCGCGTTTGCAGGCTATGACCACATGATGCGCGCATACCGCGCGGCAGTTGACGAGCGCTACGCCTTTTTTAGCTACGGCGATGCCATGCTACTGACCCGCTAAGCACCACACACCCGCGCCTTAACCGATTATTAATGAGTTATTTAGATGCGAAATGAATGTTTTATGCGCTTTGAGCGCCTTGCTGAAGATGGCCGTGCGCGCCGGGGGCGTCTGCACTTCCCTCGCGGCACCGTCGAAACCCCTGCCTTTATGCCGGTGGGCACCTACGGCACGGTGAAAGGCATGACGCCAGACTCCGTGAAAGAGATTGGCGCAGAAATCATTCTCGGCAACACCTTTCATCTATGGCTGCGCCCCGGCACCGATGTCATTGAAGCCCATGGCGATTTGCATGACTTTGCCCAGTGGGATAAACCCATCCTGACCGACTCCGGCGGCTTTCAGGTGT
>SKHS01000115.1 GCA_007116835.1 Halomonas sp. | reverse complement strand
TATTATTAGGGGCAGCACCCTGCACCGCGATGGTATTTGTATGGAGCTACCTCACCCGTGGCGATGCGGCCTACACCCTCGTTCAGGTGGCTTTGAATGATCTGATCATGCTGTTTGCCTTTGCACCGCTGGTGGTTTTTTTACTCGGCATCTCGAATATCCAGGTACCGTGGGATACGGTTATTTTATCCGTGGTGCTGTACATTGTGATTCCACTTGCGGCGGGCTATTTCACCCGTAAAACACTGATCACCAAGTATGGCACCGAGTGGTACGACAACGTGTTTATGAAGCGTGTCGGCCCTATCACGCCCATCGGGCTAATCATTACCCTGGTGCTGCTATTCGCCTTCCAAGGCGACGTCATTCTGAATAATCCGCTGCATATCGTGCTAATCGCCATTCCGCTGATTATCCAAACATTTTTGATCTTCTTTATCGCCTATGGCTGGGCTAAAGCGTGGCGTGTGCCACACAACATTGCAGCGCCTGGTGCCATGATTGGTGCCAGCAACTTTTTTGAACTGGCGGTCGCAGCGGCCATTGCCCTGTTTGGCTTACAGTCAGGCGCTGCGCTCGCCACAGTAGTGGGTGTTCTAGTGGAAGTACCGCTGATGCTTGCGCTAGTCAGGATTGCCAATAAGACCCGCCAGCATTTCCCCGCTAACGCCTAACAAGGAGCGTTACCTATGGCGCATTACCTAATTTTTCTCGGTTCAACACGCACCTCGACACCACCTGCCCCTGCCCGCTTAGGCGAGCGGGTAGCAATCGCCTGCGAACGCTTACTCACTGCGTTACCCAACACAACGGCAGAGGTGGTAGACCCGCTAACGTTAGATCTTAACGGCCCTTTTAAGCCGCATTTTGCTTACGCAAAAAAAACGGCGCCCACAGACCTTGATGCTCTTGCCGGCAAAATTGAACACGCCGATGGCTACGTGATGGTCAGCCCTGAATACAACCACTCCATGAGCCCGGCACTCAGTCATTTGCTGAATCATTTTGGCGCGTCACTGTTTGCCTTTAAGCCCAGCGCCATCGTGACTTACTCCATGGGACAATGGGGAGGCGCACGTGCCGCGGTTAGCATGCGCGCATTTCTCTCTGAGCTGGGGTGCCTGCCAGTGTCCGCCATGGTTCATATACCCAAAGCCCAAGAAGCGCTGAGCGACGATGGACAATTTGCCCAGGAACAAGAACGCTGGGAAAGCTATTTTGGGCGCACGCTGGGCCAATTAACATGGTGGGCAGAAGCGGCCAAGGCTTACAAAGCCGAGCAAGACCCCGCAACGCTATCCCCTGCGTTTAATAAATCGCCTGCTCAGCGTAATGCACCTAAAACCGATCTTTCCACCTAACCAAGAGATAACTCACCATGTCAGTCACGATCTACCACAACCCTAACTGCGGTACTTCGCGCAATACGCTGGCAATGATCAAGGCATCGGGCGAAGCCCCTGAGGTAATTCACTACTTGGAAACACCTCCCAGCCGAGAGCACCTAGTAGCGCTACTGGCGATGATGAAGATATCACCGCGAGAACTGCTACGCCAAAAGGGCACGCCCTACGATGAGCTCAAATTGGATGATCCTTCACTGGATAATGATCACCTAATCGACGCCATGGTGGCACACCCGATTCTGATTAACCGTCCTATCGTCGTCACCCCAAAAGGCGCAGGACTGTGCCGTCCATCCGAACGGGTATTGGAACTGCTTGAGCAGCCCGTTGCACATTTTACCAAAGAGGATGGCGAAACCATTCACTATCCAGCCCGCCAATGCCGGAACCATATGTCGGAACCAGGGTACCGAGAAAGCAATGAATCATGTCATTGAGATAGACAGCGCCGCCGCCGACTTCATCAAACAACAAGGCGGCGCCGTCACCGTCCGCCTCTCCCCCCGCCACGGCTGCTGCGGAGGGTTTGCCAACCTAGCGGTAGCCGAAGCGCAATCCCCAAATGCCATCCAACACTACCAACATCATGTTCAAGATAATATTTCGATCTACATTGCCCCTGAACTGGCTCATCAAGGGCTGCGCATTGGCGTTGAAGGCTGGTGGAAATTACGCCATCTTTATGTGGATGGTGCCGTTATTCAATCAAAATAGATGACACAAAACATAAAGGCGGGATTGCCTTAACGAAAACATTGACTAGATAATATACGCATAGACATATATCTTTATAACCATATTTCATTCAGACCTATGCGAGGTATCCCGTGACGGAATCTAGTCCTCCCTCTACTTCCTCCTTTGCCGGTCGCCTGCTTTACCTCGCCAAGGAGAACCCCAACCAAGTACGCTGGCTCGCTGCCGTAGTGGGAGTTTTTCTGCTGATCTATTTCCTGCCCGCTGGAACAGCGCGCTTCGACAACGCCGTGTTGGAAGGCATTCGGTTGACACACTGGTACGCACAGGAACACGTCATTCTCTGCCTACTGCCAGCCTTTCTGATCGCTGGCGCCATGGCTGCCTATCTAAACGAAGGCGCCGTGATGCGCTACCTAGGGCCTAACGCCTCAAAGCCTGTCGCTTTTGGCATGGCTTCGGTTTCTGGCACGCTGCTGGCCGTTTGTTCTTGCACCGTACTACCGCTTTTCGGCGGCATCTATCGTCGGGGCGCAGGTCTGGGGCCTGCCATTGCCTTTCTTTATTCAGGACCCGCCATCAATATTATGGCGATTGTGGTAACCGCCAAAGTACTTGGCTTGGAGCTGGGGTTAGCCAGAGCTATCGGCGCGATTGTATTTGCCGTGGTAATTGGCGTCATCATGCACCTAATCTACCGCCGCGAGGAGCAGGCCCGTGCCACTAAAAATAGCCGCGGCTTCAGTGGTGAACTCTCTCGCCCTTTAAGCCAAATCGGGATGTTTTTTGGGCTGATGGTGGGCATCCTGGTCTTCGCTAACTGGGCGGCAGCCGACAGCGCTGTCTGGATGACCCTTCATGCCTATAAATGGCATATCACTGCCGTACTTTCCGGGCTTTTCGCACTGCTACTGATTCGCCGCTGGAACTGGCCGCTTCATCAAGTAGCGGTGCTGGCAAGTGCCGTCGCCATCGCTTCCGTACTAGTTCCCAGCGTACCTGAACTGGCGTTCGCGGTCGGTATTATCGGCCTTATGCTGATTGCCACTCTGCGTGACGAAGACCGTGAATGGGCAGAGCAGAGCTGGGAATTCACCAAACTGATCATGCCACTGCTACTGGTGGGGGTATTCGTAGCTGGTCTGCTGTTAGGCCGCCCAGGTGAAGAAGGCCTCATCCCTTCAGAGTGGGTGGTACTGGCGGTAGGAGATAACGGCTTGCGCTCTACCTTCCTTGCCTCGTTACTGGGCGGCTTTATGTATTTCTCGACCCTTACCGAAGTGCCCATCGTTCAAGGCCTGATTGGTAACGGGATGGGCAAGGGCCCAGCGTTAGCCCTGTTGCTGGCAGGGCCTGCCCTGTCGTTACCCAACATGCTAGTGATTCGCACCATCATAGGTACGCAAAAAACTCTGGTTTACTGCACACTGGTTGTCGTAATGGCAACACTATCAGGCTATTTATATGGCCAGTTTTGGCCTTAACTAACACGTACTACCGCAACGATGTTGTGGTAAGAAAACGCTCAAACTGACAGGAGTGATGTCATGAAACTCAAGATATACGGTAGCGGCTGCAAAAAGTGCCAACAACTGACCGACAACGCACAGGAAGCGGCCAATGCCCTCGGCTTAACGGTGGATATCGAGAAAATTACTGATGTGAACGCCATTATTGACGAAGGCATTATGCGCACGCCTGCGCTAGGCATCGAGGACGATATCGTCATTGAGGGCAAAGTAGCCAGCGCAGAAGAGATTCAGAAACTGCTCAAAGCATCATAATGTGTCGATGATACAATCTTACTGATTAGGCACACGGATAAGCAGTAACACTAGCGTCGCTCCGAGCATTAACAGTGCCGTCAGCCACAGCGCACTGGCACCACTGTGCTCAATCAGCAGGCCAAATAGCAGTGGTGCGAGTGCTTGAGACGCACGTGCGGGGGCAATAATAAGCCCTTGCCGCCGACCGAACCCTTTAGGGCCAAATAACGCTAGCGGCAACGTGCCGGAAGCAATGGCCATCATACCGTTGCCCGCACCATGCAGTAACGCAAAACCGGCAGTAGGCATACCAACGGCTGTTAACAGTGCGGCGCCTAACGGATGCAGCGTTGTTGCCACGCGTGCCGCCACTAACGGATGGCAGTGCCTGAGCAGTATAAACTCTCCCATGCGCGCTGCTACCTGCGCAGGCCCCACAAGCGCGGAAGCAGCAATTGCGACTGAAAGTGACGCACCACTCTCCTGCAGAAGCCTTGGAAGATGCGCCGCCATCGCCGTCGACACAAACCACCCAGCCGCAAACACATAGGCTAGTAGCAGCATAGTTAAGCGGGGACGGTCTGGCCTTGGCGCTCGTTGATCGGCCTCACTAAAAACGGCGTTGCTAGCCACTTTAGGCAGGCTGAAATTCAAGGGCATACCGATCAACACATGCGCTAATGCCCAGCTAGCGCAGGCCACGCGCCAGCCCCATTCGTTTTCCAACCATGCGGTAAGCGGCCACCCCACCGTGCTGGCGAATCCAGCAACCAGCGTAACACCGGTAATCGATGCCCTCGCTTGACGCCCTAATAATCGGCCTAAGGTGGCAAAGGCAGCATCGTATAGCCCCATCGCCATCCCAACCCCCGTCACCAACCAAGCAAGTATTAGCGAGGGTAAACCCTGGGACACGGCCATTATGCCAAGACCCAGTGCCATTACCCCATTAGAGGCCATCAACACGCCTCGCCCGCCTTGCCTATCGATCCATCGGCCAACGGAAGGCCCGAGCACTGCCGTCAGCAGTAAGGCTGCTGAAAAAGCGCCAAATACCCAGCTAGTTGAGACACCTAACTCTTTTGCTACTGGGACTGCAAGAATAGCAGGCAGATAATAGCTGGAAGCCCAGGCGAGGGTTTGCGCACTGCCTAATGTGAGCGTTAAACCAACCCTGGGCGAGCGAATCATGCGGTTTGTTTAGGCAACGCCAGTGCCATCAATGAACTGGCTGCCACTAAGGCCGCTGATACCCACAGACAGGCACTCAGCCCATACGCCATATATAGCCAGCCTGATAGCAAGGTTCCCACCAACCGCCCCATGGCATTGGCCATATAGTAGAAGCCAACGTCCATCGAGACGCCATCGGCACGGGCATAATGAACGATCAGGTAACTGTGCCAGCTGGAGTTAATCGCAAACAGCACACCAAACGCTAAAAGCCCGACCACTAGCCAAGCCACCTGCTCTAGCGGTAGCAACGCCAATAAAATTGCCAACACTGCTAGAGCAGCTGCCCAGCCCGCGGTTAACGCGCGAGCATCCCCCTTAATCAGCCGAGTTAGCTTAGGTGCCTGGGTTTGTACCCCGCCGTAGCCAATAATCCATGCTGCCAGCAATCCTCCCACCGTCCAGTGGGTCCATCCGTGCTGGTCATATAAAAACACCGGCAACGCCACTACGAACCAGACATCCCTTGATGCAAACAGGCAAAAACGCGCCGCTGAAAGCACATTAATCGCGCGGGACTTAGAGAAAATTTCCGAAAACTTAGGCTTTACCTTCTGGCGCCCTAAATCTGCCTTCAAGCGCCAAAAAGAGAGTAAGAGCACCCCACTAAGCATCACCGCCATGGCAATCACCGCACCACGGAAGCCAATCAGCGTTAGCAACACCCCGCCAATAAAAAAGCCAAGACCTTTCAATGCATTTTTAGAGCCGGTCAGCATCGCTACCCAACGGTAAAGCGCGCTATTGGCATTGGCACTCTCTTTAGGTACCAGCACTTTAACCGCACTTTTAGCGCTCATTTTGTTTAGGTCTTTGGCGATCCCAGACAACGCCTGAGCCGCCATGACCCAAACAACCGTAAGCATTCCTGCGGGCACCATCAGCATAGCAAGGGCGATAATTTGCAGCCCAAGCCCCACATTCATCGTGCGATTCAAGCCTAACCGCGCACCCAGCCAGCCGCCCACCAAGTTGGTCACTACGCCAAAGGCTTCGTAGAACAGAAACAGCATGGCGATTTGCAGCGGCGAGTAGCCCAACTGGTGAAAATACATCACTACCAACATGCGCAGCGCGCCATCGGTAATGGTAAATGCCCAGTAGTTACCGGTGATTAGCATGTATTGGCGCACCTCGAAAGGCAGCGCTCGAATCCGGCTCAGCAGGGAATCACTCACCCCCATCGGCTCCACCCACTTTCATAGCGAGTTCAGCGGTACGGTTGGCATAACCCCACTCGTTGTCATACCAGGCGTAAAGCTTAAGCTGGGTGCCGTTGACGACCATGGTGGAAAGCGCATCGATAATGGAGCTGCGCGGGTCAGTGCGATAATCAATCGATACCAGCGGGCGTTCTTCGTAACCCAAAATACCGGCAAGCTCTCCCTCCGCGGCCGTCTTAAGTGCTAGATTAACTTCTTCCGCCGTGACCGCGCGCTCAAGCTCAAACACCATATCAGTGAGCGATGCGTTGGCCAGCGGCACGCGAATGGCATGACCATTTAGCTTGCCTTCCAGCTCGGGGAAAATTGCGGTAATCGCTTTCGCAGAGCCGGTCGTTGTCGGAATCAGACTCATGCCACAAGCACGAGCACGACGCAGGTCTTTATGCGGCGCATCCAGAATGGTTTGAGTGTTGGTAATGTCGTGTACCGTGGTCATCGAGCCATGGCGAATGCCAAAGGTTTCCTGAATCACTTTCACCACCGGTGCCAAGCAGTTAGTGGTACAACTAGCGGCGGTCACAATTCGATGCTGAGCAGGATCGTAAAGGTGATCATTAACGCCTACCACCACGTTCAGCACGCTGGCATCTTTAATTGGTGCACTCACCACCACCCGCGCAACTCCTTGATCCAGGTATGCTTGAAGCGTGGCGGTTTCTTTCATTTTACCCGAGCACTCAATGACCACGTCACACGCCGACCAGTCACTGTCAGCAATCATTTTATTGGCGCTAAATGAAACAGATTTACCATCTAAAACAATCGTATTGTTAGAGGTGGTGATCCCATTACCAGGCGACCAGTGACCATGTACCGAGTCAAATTCAAGCAGGTGGGCAAACGTTGCCGCATCGCCGCCTGGGTCATTAATACGTACAAGTGCAACCGCCCCTGCTCCTACGTCAGCCCATAGGCTGCGCAGCGCCAGCCGACCAATACGACCAAACCCGTTAATACCGATACGTAATGCCATTTTTACTCCCTCTCTGCCCATTCATTAAAAATATATGAAAAATCATATAAACAAAGTCAAAAAAAGGTTTTGACGAAACACCAGGGGCATTAAGTTCAGCCCCGGTGTTTTATCTAGCTTGCTCTAACTAATATGACCTAACTAATTTCCAAGTCTACCCATAGCGCCCGGTGATGTAGTCTTC
>SKHS01000287.1 GCA_007116835.1 Halomonas sp. | reverse complement strand
GCCCGTGGTGATAGCGCCCGAGGCTCTGTCACGCTGGCTAGCCCCCACCACCGAACTTAGCGCCCTAAATCAACTTTTAATGCCAGCACCTTTGGAACTGTTGGGCGCTTTTCCGGTATCAAAACATGTTAATAACCCTGCCTATCAGTCATCGTCTTGCGCGCACCCAGTAGGGCCAATGCTGCGCTGGACCGTGCCACAGGAGCCGTAATGTTGCGAACTAACGAACTTACACCTACTCGCCCCGCTACGCGGCGAATCATGATCAGTCTTGTCATTAGCGTAAGCGGGTGTTTTGCATCCAGCACGCTTGCACACGACACCCCCGTGGCAGACGTTACCACCCCTACCATCAGCCCCTTTGATAACCGCGACTACCGCGTCTTAACCCTAGACAACGGCCTTCAGGCGCTGTTGGTGAGTGACCCCGAAGCTGATAAAGCAGCTGCTTCTATGAATGTCCGCGTTGGCAGTGCTCAAGATCCTGACGACCTACAGGGCTTGGCTCACTTTTTAGAGCACATGCTGTTCCTAGGGACAGAGCCGTACCCTCAATCAGACGCGTATCAAGGCTTTATTTCCGACAATGCTGGCTCGCATAACGCCTTCACCGCGCAGCAGGACACTAACTACTTTTTTGATATCGAGCCCTCCGCACTACCAGGTGCACTAGATCGCTTCAGTGAATTCTTTCTGTCACCGCTGTTTAACGCCGACCAGTTGGAAAGCGAGCGCACTATTGTTCATTCGGAGTACATGGCTCGTATTCGTGACGAGTCACGACGTGAAAATGACGTGCTGAATCAGCTCTTAAACCCCGCTAACCCCACAACGGGTTTTGCCGTAGGTAGCCGTGAAACGCTCGCCAACCCGCCCGAGGGGGAAGCCACGCTGAGAGAGCGCGTTATCGATTTTTACCACCGCTATTACGATGCCAACGTCATGAATCTGGCAATCGTCGCTCCACAGCCGCTAGACACTCTGGAAACTTGGGTAGTGGAGCGTTTTGCCGACATTCCTGATAACGGCCTCAGTGCCCCCACCATTGATGTCCCCTTAGTGGACAGGGACACACTCCCCCGCTATATCGAACGCCAGTCGTTGCAAGACCGTCGCCAACTGCGGTTTTACTTCCCTGTTCCAGATCCCCTGGATGAATACCGCACCAAGCCCACCCAACTCATTTCTCACCTACTGGGGGATGAGGGCGACGGCAGTCTACTGGCCGTACTGCGCGAAGCGGGCCTTGCCGATGCACTCTCGGCAGGTGTTGGCCGTGGCGATGGCAACGAGGCGCTATTTACGATATCCATCAGCCTAACGCCAAACGGCGCCGAACGGCTGGATGATATTGAGGCCACGCTGTTTGCTGCGATTGAACAAATTCGCGAAGAAGGGTTAGCGGAATGGCGCTATGAAGAACAACAAAACCTAAGCGAGCAAGCGTTTCGTTTTCAACAGCACGGTGCGCCCCAGCAAGAAGCGACCCGTTTAGCGATGAGCCTCTCTCGCTACCCGGTTGAAGATGTTCAGTATGCCCCCTACCGCATGGACGGCATGGACAGTGAGCGCCAGCAGGTATACCTCGACGCCCTGACACCAGACAATATGCTGCGCTTCTACTCAGCACCGGACGTTGAGAGCGACACGGTTTCTCCTTGGTTTAATACCCAATGGCGAGAGCAGCCGCCAACACAAGCCGGCCTGGCACTCGGTGGCTTAGCACTGCCTGAACCAAACCCCTTTATCGCCAGCGATTTAACGCTGCATTCCGGGCAGGATGAGCGCCCCACATCTTTAGTCGATACCCCCACCTTTACTGCGTGGCATATGCTGGATAGCCGCTTTAACACCCCTAGCGTTGAGTGGCGTGTCAGTCTGCAGCACCCCAGCGCCAGCTACTCGCCGGAAGAAGCTGTGCTCACACGCTTACTGGCAAACTGGTTAAATGACAGTTTAAATGAGTCGCTTTATCCTGCTTGGCTGGCTGGACAATCATTCAGCGCTTATGCCCACGCTCGCGGCATTACGCTATCGTTCTCTGGCTGGCGTGACGGTCAAACGCCACTGATTGAGCAGGCAATTGAACAGCTGAAGCACGCCGACATTTCCCCAAACGCCTTCGAACGCGTGCGTTATCAGCTGCAACGGGAGTGGCGTAACGCGCCGCAATCATCGCTCTATGGCCAGGCCAGCCGCGCCCTGGGCGAAGCTTTGCTGACGCCCCAGTGGTCTACCAGCGAGCTGCTTGATGCTAGCCATCGCATGGAACGCCAACACTTGGAGAATTTCCGCAAACGGTTTTTAGGTGCGCTTTATGTCGATGCCATGGCCGTTGGCAATCTCGATGCAACCCTAGCTAATGAGCAGGCCAGCCTCATACGGGGAGCCCTCACGCCCAGGCTGACCCGCGAGGATATTCCCACCCTTCAACCGCTAGCCGTCAGCGATGAGCCCCAAGTGCTTCACCCCCACAGCACCCGTGAAGAGTCACTGGTCTTACGGTACTTGCAAGGGCGCAACCAAACCACTGAAGAGCAAGCACTGCTTAGCGTATTGGCCCAGTGGTTAGATACACCCTTTTATCAACAGCTGCGCACCGAAGAGCAGCTTGGCTATATCGTCAACGCGGGTTACTCCCCGCTGCTTGAAGCACCTGGCATTGCCTTCGTGGTTCAGTCGCCAGACGTCAACAGCGACACGATTGCCGAGCGCATGGATGCCTTTAAAGCGGCGGCAGGCGAACGCCTGGCGGCGTTAACTGACGACGAGCTAGCTGCCCACCGCCAAGCGGTACATGACCGACTTCGCCAACGCGACACCAGCCTTCAAGGCATGGCCAACCGCTACTGGCGGGCAACGGCACTGCCAGAAGTTGTGTTTGATCGTCGCGAACAGTTGGCGGCACTGACGCTAGAGGTTAGCGTGGAAGCCTTGCAGACGCTATGGCCTACCCTACAAGCGCACCAACTGGACATTCGCTACGATCCAGGCGATGCACCCAGCGATATTACTCCGTACCGTGAAGCGCGTTCGCCGTTAACAGACCAACGCTAAACGCTGCCAAGAGGCCAGCTCAGGCATCAAATGCTTGGGCTGGCATCATCGCTTCAACGTACATGACCAGCTCTTCAAGCAGCTGCCGTTCGCGATCTGAAAGCGACTGTTGATTATAGCGCTCAATTTCCCGCGCAAACGCTTTAAGGGTAAAGCCTGACAAGGCTGGGTCGTTGATGCGCATCCACCGATACGCCTCCCACTGCTCACGCTCCTCGCCTTCCAGGGTTTCTGGATAGCTGCGAGCCCGGCAGCGAAACAACATTTCCTCCAAGCGTGGATCTTGAAACGCAAAACGTTGCCCCACTAAGTCCCAAGGATCCGTCACCAAGGCCCGCTCCATTTGCTGACGGTCAGCGGCAGAGAAAAACCCGCCTGAATAAAGCATAAGATCAGGGTCTTGGGGCACGTCTTCATAGGCTGCGTTAAACACCTCTGCCACTTTTTGCGCCACACCACTGGCCTCTCGCAGTGTTTTCCAATGGCCACGACAGGCGTTAATATCAATACCTAACCGCTCAACAATCGCACCGTACTCCCCTCTACGCGGTCCCTCCACCTCTTTTAATGCCGACGCCGGAAAGATCACCGGGCAGCGGTTAATATGAAGCACCTTGAGCGGAATGCGTACCTCGCCCTCAGAAAGATCCTGCTGACTGACGAATACCCGTTCACGGATTTGCTCAGCACTCATAGCCAACAGATCACTGGGGTCAACACTGAGGTCATAGACAATCACCCCATTGGGGTTGGTCGGATGTTCAGCCAACGGCATCACCAGAGCGCTGCAACCACGGCTGGCGGGGTAACGGCGTGAAATATGAAGCAATGGCTTGGCGCTAGGCAAATCAAGCAGCTTTGCCACGGCGCGCTTGCCACGCAGACCCAGCAGATAATCAAACAGCTTTTGATTACGCGCTTTTAACAAGCGCGCTAGCGCAATCGTGGCGCGCACGTCAGCGACTGCGTCATGAGCACCCTCATGAGCAATGCCATTGGCAGCGGTTAAGTGCTCAAGTTTAAAGCTAGGCGCACCGTCTTCACGCTGGGGCCACTCGATACCAGCAGGACGCAGGGCGTAAAACGCGCGCACCACATCAATCAAATCCCAGCGGGAATTACCGTTTTGCCATTCACGGGCGTAGGGGTCGAGCAGGTTGCGGTAAAACAGGTGACGAGAGACTTCATCATCAAAACGCAGGCTGTTATAGCCCACCACACAGGTGCCTGGCTCACTCATGTAGGCTTGCACATGGCGTGCAAACTCTACTTCTGGCATACCTTTTCGTCTGGCTTTCTGGGGAGTGATTCCGGTGATGAGACAGGCAGCAGGATGGGGCAGGTAGTCGTCAGCAGGCTTGCAGTACAGCTCGATAGGCTCGCCGATTTCATTAAGCTCGGCATCCGTGCGCAGGGCGGCAAACTGAGCGGGCCGATCACGACGCGGATCGGCACCAAATGTCTCGTAATCATGCCAGAGAAAACTGACAGGGGTGGCATTGGGTGACGCCATGAACGAATACTCCCTAGAGCGTAGCTCCCCACACGCGCACTGTTCAGCGAACAGACTACCCAGTGGGTGCAAAAGCTCAAGCCTAGCATACCCAACGGCGCTCTCGCCGCCCCTCTCAGCAAATGGCGCTAGTCCTTACTCCTTATCCCATAGCCGCGTGTGAGCTCACTCAGCTTTTCGGCAGCGTCACGTTCAGCTCTAACACTGAGCAGTTATCCTCACTATCCAAGGAAATCTGAATGGCGTCATCGTCGACCTGTACATAACGGCGAATAACTTCCAATAGTTCACGCTCAAGCAACGGCATATAGTCTGGCTGACCGCGCTGACCGCGCTGATGCGCCACGATGATTTGCAAACGCTCTTTAGCCACCGAGGCGGATTTCTTGCGCTCACGCTTCAAGAACTCCAGCAGTTTCATCGTCGACCACTCCCAAACATCCGGTTCAGCAATCCCTTACGCTGAACTTCATGAAAACGTAACGCTACTTCTTCACCTAACAGACGCGACACCGTATCTGTATACGCCTGACCTGCATCGCTCGATGTATCGTGTGTCACAGGAACACCCTGGTTAGAAGCACGCAGTACCGCTTCAGACTCAGGAATAAGGCCGAGCAAATCAACAGACAATATTTCACGAATATCATCAAGGGTTAACATATCCCCAGACGTTACGCGGGAAGGATTGTAGCGCGTGATCAGAAGGTGCTCTTTAACAGGGTCCAAGCTCTGTTCCGCCCGCCGCGTCTTGGAACCCAATAGCCCTAAAATACGGTCTGAATCCCGCACCGATGACACTTCAGGGTTAGTCACCACAATCGCCTCATCAGCGAAATACATGGCTAGCTGAGCCCCGCGCTCTATGCCTGCAGGCGAATCACACAAGATATAGTCAAAATCTTGTTTGAGCTGTTCCAAGATTCGCTCAACGCCTTCCTGGGTCAGCGCATCTTTATCGCGGGTTTGTGACGCCGGCAGAATAAACAGGTTATCAACGCGCTTATCGCGAATCAGCGCCTGGTTCAGCCCAGCCTCGCCCTGAATAACATTTACCAGGTCATAAACAACACGGCGCTCACACCCCATGATCAAATCCAGGTTGCGCAGCCCCACATCGAAATCAATGACCACCGTTTTTTTGCCACGCAGAGCAAGCCCTGTTGAAATAGCAGCAGCGCTGGTGGTCTTACCAACCCCCCCTTTACCGGAGGTCACTACAATAATTTTGGCCAAGAGTTACTTCCTTCTTGAAGTCGTTCATCGCGAGCGCTTTCCAAATACCGCTGCGCGCATAACGGGAACATCAATGTCAACAACATGACACACTGTAACGTATAGCGCTTACGACGTCGCTAGGCATTAAACACCAACACACTCACGCCTTTCGTCATCCCAGCGGCTTAATTTCAAGCTGCTCTTGAACAAAATGCACCTCTGCAGCGCGACCCAGCAGCTGAGAGTCGATATCTTCTAAGCGTTTATAATTGCCTGCGACGGAGAGCAGCTCCGCCTCTAATTCTCGACAGTAAATACCAGACTTTGTATTACCATGAATACCGGCTAGTGCCCGTCCACGCAGCGCACCATAAACATGAATACTGCCTGCAGCGAGCACTTCTGCACCCGCATTGACGGCGCCAATCACCACTAAATCGCCTTCAGCAGCGCTCACCTGCTGGCCTGAACGTACCGTTCCTCGAAAAAGACGCGTAGCAACCGCGCTCACTGTTTCCTCTTGGACGTCCGGTTCTTCATTCGTGGCATCCGCTGTTGCCGTAGCGCTCACACACTCCAACACTTTAGCGCGCCCTTCTTCCACTGGGGCAAACCAACCCAACCCTAACGCCCACGCTGACTGACGCACCGGCTCGGCACCGCCTCTCACAGCAACCGGCAATAATTTGTGGTCTCGACACACCGCACAAATACGCTCCAGTGCCAAATGAGGCTCATCGAGTTTTTCCACGCTTAGCACAACCGGTGTATGCTGAAAGAACGCGGGGGATTGCGACAACTTGCCAGACAGCTGACACTTTATGTGTTCTGGGTCAGCGCTGCTCAACTCCATGACGGTCATTGGCAGCATGCCGCCCTTGAAGGTAAAGGCAATGTCGGCACTATTGGCGTTGAGGCTCATGGCCGAACTCCATGTCATGTTCAGGTAAGATAAACGTAGCGCAATCTCGCGCCTAATGTTGTGAAGAAGTATTAATCATCACAGCTTATGGCAAAGCTAAGCGACAACGTCGGCGACTGCAACCATACGTCAACGGCAGTTGATTTTTTTCACGCTACGCACCTCTCTGCAGGATGATTCATGCACGGACTGTTAAGACGCCTGTTCGCACCTCGGTGGCAACACCCTGATCCCGAGGTGCGTCTAAAGGCACTCAATCAGCTTGACCCTCAACAACCTGAACAGCGACAAGCGCTAACGCACTTAGTGCAGGATAACAACAGCGCTATTCAGCTTGCCGCCCTACTCGCCCTGGATGACCTGTCAGGGCTGGTGGTTGCTTTTTCTGAGCATCGTCAAGACGAAACGTGGTTTAACGCCGTTTATCAGCGCCTATGTGGCAAAGAAGGCCATACTGATCTACAGCAGCGGCAAGCCATGGTTGAACAACTGTCGGACCCTCGACTGCTCAACGCCATTGCGTTGCAAGGCGACAACCTTAATCTCCGCCTGTCTGCGTTAGCGCAACTCAGCGACGACGCCGACCTCATTCATCAGGCTTGCCATAACGGTGTTGCGGCGGTGCGCCAACAGGCAGCGGACAGAATTGAAAACGAAGACAGCCTTAAACAGCTGTTAAAAGAAGCCCGCCGCGACCGTCAGGTGATACGCCAGGCCCGCGAGAAGCTAACGCAATTACGCAATGACGCTGAGTGGCTAGCCGAGCAGCAAACCCAACGTGAGCACGTGCTGAAGCAGCTAGAGCAGCACGCCAACAGCCCATGGGAGCCTCT
>SKHS01000283.1 GCA_007116835.1 Halomonas sp. | reverse complement strand
GTTGGCCAGTACAAAATCAACGTCTTCCTGAGTGACATCGACTTCAGGATTTTCCATATGGGTGTCCGTGGTGCCGATACAGGTGCGGTTGCCCATAGGGATAACAAAAAATAGGCGCCCATCGTCAGCAAAAAATGCCAGCACACGCTTGGAGTCTGTAAGCTGCGGGACGATCAGGTGAATACCCTTGGAGTACATGTGCTGATGCTGGGTCTGCTGTCCCGTCAGTTTGTTGTGGTGATCAACCCAGGGGCCAGCTGCATTGACCAACACCTTGGCACGAATAGGAAAGGTGTTACCGTCGATGACGTTGCGTGCTTGAATGATCCAGCGGCCATCTTCAAAAGAGGCGCCGGTGGACTCCACATAGTTCGCGACGCTGGCACCATAGTCGATTGCATGACGAATGAAGTTGAAAACAAAGCGTGCGTCGTTGTCGTGGAGAATGGCATCGGAGTACTCGAAGCCGCCAACCGCTTGGTCGGTATTGATGATGGGTTCGGCATGTTTGATCCCTTTTGGGGTGAACAGCCTGGGAATCTTTGTAAAACCATTGCCCATCAGCCAGTAAAGCCATGTACCTGCATAAAGGTAGCCTGGGTGATGGCGGAACCCTTTGCTGATGGTGGTTAGAAAGCGGATCTCTTCCACGGTGGAAGGATAGTTTTTGATCAAATGATTGCGGCTTTTGCATAATTTACGCACCAAGCCAAAATCTTTACTCTCCATGTACTTAATGCCTCCCCACACTAGGTTAGAGGAGTGCATGCTGGTGCTGCCTGCAAAATCACCGCGGTCAATCAGGCCTACTTTTGCCCCCTTGCCCGCTAGCGCTGCCGCCGCCGATGCGCCGTTAATGCCGCCGCCAATAATCAAGACGTCGAAATCATCGTTAGCCAGCTTATCAAGATTGCTATTGCGAAGTTTCATAAGTGACCTATTACAGAATAAAAAAGCCTCGTTTGTTTCGCCCAACGAGGGCACGGTGTGCTCAGTCGAGCAACCTAGCGCCGCAGGGGCGGCTCTCGAGCAATAAGAGCTCGCCTTGAGAACAACAGCAAAACTCACGTTTACGAAATGCAAACAATGGCTGGCGAACCCCATAGGGTTCGCCAGGCAGGCATTAGCGTGTGCCTGCAGACATCCAGGCTTCCATCATTTCGTCATAAGGAACGGTGGTTCCTTGCGGCATTTCATTGTCAAGGCGTGCCTTGGGTGAACCTTCCTGATTCAGCCAATATTCCGGGTCACGCTCTTCGTTGAGGTTTGGCGCGTAGTTTTCAAAGACGTTGGCACGTGCCAGGCGGTGCATGGTGGTATCCATTGCAGCGGCTAGGTTATCGAGACCTTCCTGTGCAGAAACCTCACCGCTCATCACTGGTGCTAGGTTTTGCCACCACAGGGGAGCCATGCGCGGGTAATCTGGTACGTTGGTGCCCGTAGGCGTCCAATTAGACTCGTTGGGGCTACGGTAAAACTCCACCAGGCCGCCAAGCTTGGGTGCCATTTCGGTCATCTGATCAGAGAAGATATCGGACTCACGAATGGGCGTTAGACCAGCCATCAATTTTTCCAGTGACGTTGTTTTCGCAACGGTAAACTGGGCAAATAGCCATGCGGCTGAACGGCGATCTTCCGGTGTCGAGTCAAAGAAGGTCCACGAACCTACGTCCTGATAACCCACTTTCATGCCTTCTTCCCAGTAAGGGCCGGTGGGTGAGGGTGCCATGCGCCATAAAGGATTGCCTTCATCGTCGGTGACCGCTACATCAGGATCGGTCATGTCAGCCGTAAAGGCGGTGTACCAGAAAATCTGCTGGGCAATATGGCCCTGGGCAGGCACTGGGCCCGCTTCACCGAAGGTCATGCCTTGAGCTTCTTCGGGTGCATAGTCACGAAGCCAATCAACGGCTTTTTGCATGGCAAACACGGAAGCAGGCGAGTTAGTCGCTCCGCCGCGGCTGACGCTGGAGCCTACCGGTTGGCTTTCTTCGTTAACGCGGATACCCCAGTCATCCACTGGGTTGCCGAAGGGCACGCCGGGGCTGCCCATACCTGCCATAGAGAGCCAGGAGTCGTGGAAGCGCCAGCCCAGAGAGGGATCTCGACGGCCGTAATCCATGTGGCCGTAGATACGGGTGCCATCAATTTCACCAACGTGCTCAGTAAAGAACTCAGCAATATCTTCGTAAGCTGTCCAGTTGGTGGGAACGCCTAAGTCATAGCCGTAAATTTCCCGGAACTGCTCTTGTAAGTCCTCACGCTGGAACCAGTCATAGCGGAACCAGTACAGGTTGGCGAACTGCTGCGCGGGCAATTGATAAATACTACCATCAGGCCCTGTGGTGTACTGCAAGCCGATGAAATCATCCAGATCCAGGGTGGGCAGGGTTAGGTCTGCCCATTCGTTTTCCATTGCCTCAGAGAGGTTGATGGTGGTGCCGTAGCGGATATGCGTACCGATGGCATCGGAATCATTGATGTAGCCGTCGTAAATACTGTTGCCGGACTGCATCTGGTTCTGCATGGTATCGACTAAGTCACCTTCGCCGATGATGTTGTGGGTAATGTTAATGCCGGTGAGCTCGCGGAAGGCGGCTGCCAGAACTTCGCTTTCATAAACGTGAGTCGTTAAGCCTTCGGCAACGGTCTGGATATTCATGCCGCGATAAGGCTCTGCCGCTTCAGCAAACCAGACAAGCTCTTCAATTTGCTCTTCACGGGTGAGCGTTGAGTTTGTGAAATGCTCATCGACAAGGCGTTCGGCGATGGCGCGAGCATCGTGGTTGTCGGCGTACAGTGACCCTGAAGCAAGCATTAGGCTCGCCGCCAGGGTGGTGAGTTTGAATCCACTGATATTGACGTGCTTATTGAAATTATTGTGTCGCATGATGACCTCGTTATTCGTTGAGGAGTTAATCGCCGGCGGGTTAATCAACACCGGCGTTAGTGCAGTTCGGCATCCTAGCCGTTATGGGCTTTCCTAAACTGAAAACTGTTCATGGCAGTGTGATAAAGGGGCTTCATCCCCAACGCATCATCACCAACAGCCAGATAACCGACACGGCCGACGCCACTAAAAGCGACAGTGAGGTGAAGCCAACCACCCCTAGGTGAATAAAGGCAGCTGACAGCAGGCTGATAAACAGCCGGTCACCTCGGGTAGTCGAAATAGGCAAGAAGCCTTTTCTTTCAATGCTTGGAGAACGCAGCTCCCAGACCGTCATGCCTGCCAGCATGGCCGCAATGGAAGAGAAGAAAATAGCTGTTGGTAAAGTCCATACCATCCAAGACATAACGTTTCCTCCTACTCAGGTGCGGCCCAGGGCAAAGCCCTTGGCAATATGGTTGCGAACGAAATAGACCACCAGAATGCCCGGCACAATAGTTAACATGCCTGCGGCGGCCAGCGTGCCCCAGTCGATACCAGAAGCCGTGGATGTTCTTGTCATGATCATGCCGATAGGCTGTGCATCGGTGGCAGTTAACGTACGTGCCAGCAGCAGTTCAACCCAGGAGAACATGAATAAGAAGAACAGGACGACGCCAATGCCTGAGCTAATCATGGGAATGAAAATCTTGATAAAGAACTTGGGAAAACTGTAGCCATCGATATAGGCTGTTTCGTCAATCTCTTTGGGCACGCTGCTCATAAAGCCTTCTAGAATCCAGATAGCCAGCGGAATATTGAACAGGCAGTGTGCGAGCGCTACGGCAATGTGCGTGTCGAAGAGACCAACAGAGTAGTAGAGCTGGAAGTAGGGCAGTAGGAAGACAGCAGGCGGTGCCATCAAGTTGGTTAACAGCCAGAAAAACAAATGCTTATCGCCAATAAACTTATAGCGACTAAAAGCATAGGCAGCAGGCAGCGCCACCAGCATGGTGATAATCATATTCATCACCACGTACATGAGGGAGTTGACATAGCCCATGTACCAGCTTGGGTTGCTGAAAATGCGAGCATAGTTATCAAAGGTCAGATTTTGCGGCCACAGTGTCATCGACCCGAGGATTTCGCTGTTGGTTTGCAGCGACATATTGAGCAGCCAATAAATGGGTAGCATGAGCAGCACAATATAGATACCAAGCAGAATCCGCTTCTTTAGCCGTGAGCGCGAGTTGCGTCTGCGGCGCTCGGCTGAAGAAACCTTGCTGAAAATGGTGTTGTATTTCTCACCCTGCTGGGTGTTTTCAATCTGATAAGACATCTCACGCACCTCCCTGTGAATTCTTGTCTTTCTGCATATGCATGATGGTGGTGTAGAAAATCCAGCTCACCAGCAGAATGACGAGGAAGTAAATGATTGAGAACGCGGCTGAAGGTCCAAGGTCTTGCTGACCGATCGCCATGGTGGCCAGTGATTGGCTAAGGAAGGTGGTTGAGCTGCCTGGGCCGCCGCCGGTCAGCACGAAGGGTTCAGCGTAGATCATGAAGGAGTGCATGAAGCGTAGCAGTACCGCAATGACCAGTACGTTGGTCAGTTTGGGCAGCTGAATGTAGCGGAACACAGCCCACTTGGAAGCGCGATCAATCCTTGCCGCCTGGTAATAAGCTTCTGGTATAGAGCGCAGACCGCTGTAGCACAGCATGGCGACCAGCGGTGTCCAGTGCCATACATCCATTAAAATGATCGTGAACCAGGCATCGCCTGCGTTGCGGGTGATGTTGTAGTCAATCCCAATTTGACGGAGGCTCCAGCCCATCAAGCCGATGTCGCCGCGGGTGAAGATTTGCCAGATACTGCCAACAACGTTCCACGGCACTAAGAGTGGCATGGTGATAAGAATCAGCACGGCAGATGCCTGCCAGCCTTTCTTGGGCATCAACAGCGCGATGCCGATGCCAAGCGGTATCTGGATGGCTAGAATGGTCAGCGAAAACAGTATCTGGCGGCCAAAGGCGGCCTGCAGGTTGGAGTCGTTGAGCATGGTTGAAAACCACTCAGTGCCGGTAAAGAATCGGGCGTTGGGCCCCAGCACATCCTGCACGGAATAGTTCACCACCGTCATTAAGGGAATAATGGCGGAAAATGCCACCAGTACCAGCATGGGTAGAACCAGTAGCCAGGCACGGTTGTTTTGGACTTTGTTATTCATGAAGTAACCTCCACCCGGTATTCGTCGACAAACAGCCCTAATTGGTCTGGGTCAAAGGTGAGATAGATATCGTCCCCGAAGTCAGGGTGGCCTTCGGCCATGCGTGCTTTGAACGTCTGGTCGCCCAACTCAAACGTGATAATCGAATAGGTGCCAAGGTCTTGCACCTGGCGCTTGCGAGCAGGCAGGGCGCCTTCCCGTTTGGCAGCATGGACTGAGACGAACTCAGGGCGGATGCCGATCTTCACATTGGCACTTTCGGACTTGGCAACGGCATCAACAAAGTGCTTGGGGACGGGGAGTCGCAGGTCGCCAAACAGCACCTCACCAGCGTCATAACGCACGCTGAGAATGTTCATTCCTGGGCTGCCAATGAAATAGCCAACGAAGGTATGGGCGGGGGCTTCAAACAGTTCTTGAGGGGTGCCGAACTGCACCACCTGACCTTCGTACATTACGGCAATTTTATCGGCGAAGGTCGACGCTTCGAGCTGATCATGAGTGACATAGATCATGGTGATATTGAAGCGCTGGTGAATCTCCTTCAGCTTGCGGCGCAGTTTCCACTTCAACTGAGGGTCGATGACCGTTAGTGGCTCATCAAATAGAATCGCTGAGACATCATCGCGCACCAGCCCCCGACCCATCGAGACTTTTTGTTTTTCATCTGCGGTCAGCCCTTTGGCTTTACGCTTGAGTAACGGCGTTAGCTCAAGAATATCGGCAACTTCTTTTACCTTGGGGGTAATCCGATATTCGGGAATGTTGATGTTGCGCAACGGAAAGGCAAGGTTATCAAACACCGTCATGGTGTCGTAGATCACCGGGAACTGGAAGACCTGAGCAATGTTGCGCTCTTCAGGAGGTAATTCGTTGACACGTTGGCCGTCAAATAACACATCGCCTTCGGAAGGTTCGAGTAGTCCGGAAATTATATTCAGTAGCGTGGATTTGCCACAGCCCGATGGCCCCAGCAGGGCATAGGCACCGCCTTGATGCCATACGTGTTCCATCTGGCGTATCGCGTAGTCTTCAGGCGACTGTGGGTTGGCGCTGTAAGTATGCGCCAGACTTTTCAGTACGATCTCAGACATGGTGAGCCCCTCCCCGTGTTTCCGGCGTGTGGACAATATTTCCCCGCTGGTCAAACACAAACAGCTTGTGGGTAGGGAAGTAGACGTTAATGCGCTGATTAACCCCAGGTGTATGAATACCAAGTAAATGAAGCACCAGCGGGAATAGCTTGTGTCTTACATGCAGGAACGTTTCTGAGCCGCTGATTTCAGCTACTTCCACTTCAACGTCAAGTTCCAGATCGTCGGCCGCATTGGGTTTAAGGCTGACGTGAGAGGCGCGAACGCCAAAACGGTACTCTCCGGCAGGCAGGTTGCGCAGCGCTTCGTCGCAGGGGAAGTGGATGTCTTGGTCGAAGGTGATTTCGTTATCGGTAAGATGCCCTGGGACAATATTGATCGGCGGTTCAGAGAACATTTCAGCGCTCAGGATGCCGTTGGGCTCGCGGTAGACCTGTTCGGTGGGGCCGTACTGCAGCAGTTTGCCTTCATGCAGCACCGCAGTATTGCCACCTAGCGCTAGTGCTTCATTGGGTTCGGTAGTGGCATAAACGGCAATGCAGTTACGTGCCTTGAATAAGTCACGCAGTTCATCGCGCAAGGCTTCGCGCAGCTTATAGTCAAGATTGACCAGCGGTTCATCAAACAAGATGAGGTCGGCATCCTTGACCAGTGCGCGGCCCATGGCCGTGCGCTGCTGCTGCCCGCCTGAAAGCTCTAGAGGTAAACGGTCCAGTAAGTGGTCAATGCCAAGCATCTCGGCCGTTTCGCGTACCCGCTTGTCTATCTCCTGGCGTGACGCTTTAGCCAGCTTAAGAGGCGAGGCAATATTGTCGTAAACACTCAGGCTTGGGTAATTGATAAACTGCTGATAAACCATGGAGACGTTGCGTTTTCGCACCGAAACGCCGGTAACGTCCTTGCCATCCATGAAGATTTTTCCCCGGGAGGGCTGTTCAAGGCCTGCCATTAAACGCATCAGGGTTGTTTTCCCTGCCAACGTTCTGCCTAGCAACACATTGAAAGAACCCGGTTCTAGCTCAAGGCTTAACTCACTTATATGAGCTTCACCACCGACGATGTGGTCGATATTTTGCAAGTGTAGGGACATACCGATCTCGCTAGCGTCATTGTTATTGGTAGGTGTTGTTAGTCACTATTGTTAGTAGATGTCATGCGTTGATCGTTATCGAAAAAACGTGAAGCAATGGTCACCGGTAAACGGTGTTAGCCTGGGTGGTTCGTACTCAACATGAACGACCTGTCGAATGAGCCAACCGTTACCAGTGAATCAATTGGGCGCTTTGTTCTCATTTGTTTTCAATAACGAAAGGCTAGTTGATCATTTGCGAACTTGCAACGACTTTTGCTGCTGTTT
>SKHS01000171.1 GCA_007116835.1 Halomonas sp. | reverse complement strand
GCAATCACGCCGCCATCGCGAATCACCACTGGCGGGTTTTCAACTAGCGCACGGGTCAACGTATCCGCTATCTCTGGGTAGGGGCGAATGTGCGGTTTTAGGCTGTCCAGAGTGCTGCCACTATCAATGTCACTTAGCAGCTGTTCTAAGGCCGGTAACGTGACTAGCGCGTCTCGCAGACGTGCTAAATCCCGTGGACGGGCACTGTAGAGAGCCACCCTAGCGAGAATGCGCTCAACGTCACCTACGTCGCTTAACGTTTCACGAAGTGCCATGTAGGCGGCGTCTATCGAGAGTAGCGCCACGCCCGCTTGACGGCCTTCTACAACGTCACGTTGGCGCAGTGGCCGGTTCAGCCAACGCTTTAATAGTCGCGACCCCATCGCGGTGGTGCAGGTGTCGAGCACGCTGGCCAAGGTATTGTCGCTGCTGCCGCCAAGGTTAATGTCAATTTCCAGGTTACGTCGGCTGGCCGCGTCAATCACCACGGCGTCATCGCGGTTTTCGACGCTAATGGCTGTGACGTGAGGTAGGCGAGAGCGTTGCGTGTCTCGGGCGTAGTCGATCAGCACGCCCGCAGCGACGAGTGCGGTGGTTAAGTGTGCACAGCCAAAGCCGCGTAAATCCTGGACTTCAAACTGATCGCACAGGCTGCGAGTGGCGCTGTCTAAGTCAAACAGCCACTCTCCTTGGCGTCGCAGGCTGCGCTTTTGTGACCATGCGTCAGGCAGCGTCAAGCTTTCGGGGACCAATAGCTCGGCGGGTGATAGGCGGGTTAGCTCAGCCAGCATTTCGGCCTCGCTTTCCACTTCCAAAACATTGAAGCGTCCGCTGGAAAGCTCTAGCCATGCAAGGCCCCAGCCGTCTTTACTGGGGGCAACGGCGACCAGTACGTTATCGCGACGGGCATCCAGCAGCGCTTCGTCGTGCAGCGTGCCAGGGGTCACGATGCGCACTACTTGGCGATCCACCGGACCTTTGCTGGTGGCGGGATCGCCTATTTGTTCGCAAATGGCAACCGACTCACCGGCGTTTACCAGCCGGGCTAAATAGCCTTCCGCGCTGTGGTAAGGCACGCCTGCCATAGGAATGGGCTTGCCGCCTGACTGGCCGCGCTGGGTAAGGGTGATGTCCAGCAGCATTGCTGCACGCTTGGCATCATCAAAAAACAGCTCGTAAAAGTCACCCATCCGGTAAAACAGAAGTACCTCAGGGTGATCACGTTTGATCTTAAGGTATTGCGCCATCATCGGCGTATGAGCGGGGCTGGCTTGTGACATGAGCGTCCTGGTTGAGCGTGGCGCAAGCGGTCTCGGCTTACGGCAAGTTCGTTGGCAAGGTCTTTGAGCAGTTTCTTTGAGCAGTTTCTTTGAGCAATTTCTTTGAGAAAGTTAAACGCTGTATTCTACGCTGAACTAAGGTCTCACATGAAGGAGTCACTATGGCGCCTAGCGTTTCAAGCCTAAAGAACCTAGATCTATCCCTACTTGCTCAGCGATTGGGACGACTTTGCCACCAGCATGGAGTGGAAGTGACCACTGCTGAATCCTGTACAGGCGGTGGTATTGCCAGTGCAATCACCTCGGTGGCGGGCAGCTCAGCGTATTTTACGGCAGGCTATGTTACCTACTCCAATGCGGCTAAAACGCGAATGCTGAAGGTGCCTGATGCCGTGCTTGAAGCGCACGGTGCGGTCAGCGAGCAGGTAGTGAATGCGATGGTTAAAGGCGCTTGCCTAGAAAGTGGCGCGAGCCTAGCCGTCGCGGTGAGCGGGGTGGCAGGCCCTGATGGCGGTAGTCAGGAGAAGCCGGTAGGCACGGTATGGCTTTCGTGGGGCAATGCCGAACGTCAGCAGGCAGCGTGTTTTTACTTCCATGGTGATCGCCAGGCGGTGCGTGAGCAGGCGGTGCGCGAAGCGTTGGCCGGTCTGGTGGCGCACTTGATGGCGCAGACAAAAGGCAGTGAAGATAAATAATCGTTAAATATGCAGCTGAGGATTTGTTTAGTCGCTAATCTTTGGCATACTACTGGCTAATTATACAGTTTGTTACGAGGAATTTCTGCATGGCTCAGGATGACAACCGCACAAAAGCGCTAAACGCCGCACTCAGCCAGATTGATCGTCAGTTTGGTAAAGGAACCGTGATGCGCCTTGGCGACGCACCGCGTGTGGTTATGCCGTCAGTCTCCACTGGTTCATTGGGGCTTGATATTGCGCTAGGCATTGGTGGTCTGCCGTACGGACGCGTATGCGAAATTTTTGGTCCAGAGTCATCAGGTAAAACAACGCTGACGCTCTCCGTTATTGCCCAAGCGCAAAAACAGGGCAAAGTGTGTGCATTTGTCGATGCTGAGCATGCCCTTGACCCAAGCTACGCCGAAAAACTAGGGGTGAATCTAGACGACCTACTGGTGTCACAGCCTGATACCGGTGAGCAGGCGTTGGAAATTACCGATATGTTGGTACGTTCCGGCGGTGTTGACGTGATTGTGATTGACTCTGTGGCAGCCCTCACCCCGCGTGCTGAAATCGAAGGCGAAATGGGCGATTCCCACGTTGGGCTGCAGGCGCGCTTGATGTCTCAAGCGCTGCGCAAAATTACCGGTAATATCAAAAACGCCAATTGTTTAGTGGTGTTTATCAACCAGATTCGCATGAAGATTGGCGTGATGTTCGGTTCGCCCGAAACCACGACCGGCGGTAACGCGCTTAAATTCTACGCCAGCGTGCGTCTGGATATTCGACGTACCGGCTCCGTAAAATCGGGTGATGAAGTCACGGGTAACGAAACCCGTGTGAAGGTAGTTAAAAACAAGGTGGCGCCGCCATTCCGCCAGGCTGAGTTCCAAATTCTCTACGGTAAGGGTATCTACCATGCTGGTGAGGTCATCGACCTGGGCGTGCAGTGCAGCTTGGGCGACAAAGCTGGCGCGTGGTACAGCTATAAGGGTAAGAAAATCGGCCAGGGTAAGGCAAACTCAGCGCTGTATCTGGAAGAGCATCCTGAGATTATGCTTGAGATTGAAACCCAGATTCGCGAACAGCTATTGGCGAAGCCTGACCCTAAAAAAGAAGAGCCCGCGCCTGCGGCAGACGTTGCCGCTGATAGTGATGACGACTTGCTATAGGGGCCTGCTATAGGTAACCGCAGAGTGCTGATCTTTCAACGCTTGAGTGAGCGCTATGTTTTCTTCCGCTGGTGAGCTAACGCCGCGCGACGTTGCTATCCAGCTGCTGGCTCGGCGCGAATATTCGCGCGCCGAGCTGGCGCGTAAGCTGCAACAAAAATCCTTTCAGTCTGATGATATTGCGGACTGTCTGGACACTCTGATAGAACAACAGTTGCAATCTGATGAACGTTTTGCCGAGAGCTTTATACGTTCACGGATTCTACGTGGGCAGGGTGTCATCCGTATTAAAGGCGAGCTGCGCCAGCGAGGCGTGGATCAAGAAACATTACGCTCTGCCTTTGCTGCTGTCGAAGAGCACGAAGCCATCGACTGGTTTGAGCTTGCTCGTGATACGTTGGCTCGGCGCTTTACAACACCGGGCGAGACGCCTAAAGAGCGGGCTAAGCGTGAGCGCTTTCTTGCTGCCCGTGGTTTTGATTTTGAGCAGATACGCTACGCCCTATCCTGCTTGTAATGCACTTCTGTTAGCCCTTTCTATCAGCCTGGTCTGGCTGTTTTAGCAGCGTTTGTTTTCGTTCTGCCACTAACTGCGGCTTTAGTCGTTTGACAACTGCGTTATAATGCCCCTTTTGCGACCCCAGTGGGTAGCGGCGATAGCGCCCTGGGGCATCATGCTTTCTTGTCACGGATACCCTATGAAAAGCGCAGAGATCAGACAGGCCTTTTTATCGTTTTTTGAAAAGCAGGGGCACACGGTGGTGCCCACCAGCTCTCTAGTGCCGGGTAACGACCCGACGCTGCTCTTCACCAATGCAGGCATGGTGCCCTTCAAAGACGTTTTCCTTGGCCGTGACCCACGCCCTTATGTACGCGCTACTTCAGCCCAGCGCTGTGTGCGTGCTGGTGGCAAGCATAACGATCTAGACAACGTAGGCTACACCGCGCGTCACCATACATTTTTTGAAATGCTGGGTAACTTCAGCTTTGGCGACTATTTCAAGCGTGAGGCCATTCGCTTTGCCTGGACATTTCTGACCGAAACGCTGGGCCTGCCCAAAGAGAAACTGTGGGTAACGGTGCATATCAGCGACGACGAAGCAGAGCGTATCTGGAAAGATGACATCGGCATCGACCCCCAGCGCTTCTCAAAGCTTGATGAAGATAATTTCTGGCAAATGGGCGATACCGGACCTTGCGGCCCCAGCTCTGAGATCTTTTTCGACCACGGCCCAGAGGTGTGGGGTGGCCCGCCGGGAAGCCCTGAAGAGGACGGCGACCGCTATATCGAGATCTGGAACCTGGTCTTTATGCAGTTTGATCGCGATGCTTCTGGCACGCTAAATCCGCTGCCTAAACCCTCTATTGATACCGGTATGGGCTTGGAACGTGTCGCTGCTGTTATGCAGGGCGTTCATTCCAACTACCAAATTGATCTGTTCCAGAACCTGCTAAAAGCCGCCGCCGAGGCCACGGGGCACGGGGATACTACAACGCCGTCGCTACGTGTGATTGCAGACCATATTCGTTCTTGCGCCTTTTTGATTGCAGACGGCGTGCTGCCTTCTAATGAAGGGCGCGGTTATGTGCTACGCCGCATTATTCGTCGGGCGATTCGCCATGGGCATAAACTTGGCGCTTCCGAGCCGTTTTTCCATAAGCTGGTTGCGGCCTTGGATGCTGAAATGGGCGACGCCTACCCTGAATTGCGCGAGGCCAGCGAGCAAATTGCCCGCGTGCTGCTTAAAGAAGAGGAGCAGTTTGCGCGCACGCTGGATCACGGTATGGGGCTACTGAATGCAGCGCTTGAAGAGCTTCAGGGAGACGTGCTGCCTGGCGAAACCGTGTTCAAACTTTACGATACTTACGGTTTTCCCTTCGACCTGACCGCCGATGTTTGCCGAGAGCGCGAAGTTACCCTGGATGAAGCAGGTTTTCAGCGTGAATTAGAAGCGCAGCGTGCGCGGGCACGGGCGGCCAGCCAGTTTGGTGCAGACTACAGTGCGGCTATCGATCTGGAAGGCGAAACCCAGTTCACGGGCTACGAGCTCCTGGCTGACCAAGCGACGGTCACTGCTATTGTAGATAGTGAAGGTAACCCCTTAGCCGCGTTGGAAGCTGGCCAGAAAGGCACCGTTGTGCTGGACCGTACGCCATTCTACGGCGAGTCGGGTGGGCAAGTGGGTGACAGCGGTTACCTATACGTTGACGGCGGCCGTTTCCAGGTAACCGACACGCAGAAGCAAAGTGGCCACCATCTTCACCAAGGCCTGATGGTAGACGGTGTGCTCAACGTAGGTGCAAGCGTACGCGGCGAGGTGGATGCCAGTTTGCGTGGTGCGACCATCCGTAATCACTCAGCGACTCACTTGTTGCACAAAGCGCTGCGAATGGTGCTGGGGGATCATGTTCAGCAGAAAGGCTCGCTGGTAAATGCAGAGCGTCTGCGCTTTGACTTTAGCCACTTTGAACCGATGACTGCAGAGCAGTTAGCGGAAGTGGAGCGGCTGGTCAATGAGCAGATATTGGCCAATGCGCCGACCAAAACAGAGCAGATGAGCTTGGCAGATGCAAAAGCCAAGGGGGCGGCTGCACTGTTTGAGGCAAAATATGCCGATAACGTGCGGGTGTTGACCATTGGGGCCGATGACTTCTCTATTGAGCTGTGTGGTGGTACCCACGTGAACCGTAGCGGTGACATTGGCTGTTGCCATGTGATTAGCGAGGTGGGTATTGCTTCTGGCGTGCGGCGCATTGAGGCGATTACAGGAGAAAACGCGCTGGCTTATTTCCGCGAGCAGGAAGCCCGTGTTCAGCGATTGGGTGAGCGTTTGAAAACCAAACCCGAGCAGGTGGAAGCGAGAGTTGAGTCATTGGTTGAGCGCAACCGTTCCCTGGAAAAAGAGCTTGAGCAACTAAAAGCCAAGCTGGCAAGCGCGGCGGGCAGCGATATGCTTAGCCAGGTTCAAGAAATTAACGGTGTTAATGTGTTGGTTACCCAGCTTGAGGGCGTTTCTGGTAAAGATCTGCGTGGCGTACTCGATCAGTTGAAAAACAAGTTAGGCTCTGGGGTTATCTTGCTGGGCGTGGCGGATGCCGCAGCGAGTAAGGTGAGTTTGATTGCCGGGGTAACCCAAGATTTGACCGGTCGCGTAAAAGCCGGTGAATTAGTCAATCATGTGGCTTCTCAGGTGGGCGGTAAAGGTGGTGGCCGCCCCGATATGGCTCAAGCGGGTGGAAGCCAGCCAGATGCCTTGCCGGCAGCGTTAAGCAGCGTACCGGCTTGGTTGAAAAATACGCTTAGCTAAATACAAAGGCCGGTGGCACTATCTGTGTTACCGGCCTTTTGTTAAATAGTAATAACAATACTCACCCTCCATTCCCGAACCTATAGGAAAAAACGGCATATGGCATTATACGTACAGAAGTTCGGCGGCACCTCGGTGGGCTCTGTCGACCGTATCAAGGCCGTGGCGGAAAAGGTTAAAGGCTTTCGCGATCAAGGCCACCAGGTAGTGGTGGTGGTCTCGGCGATGAGCGGCGAAACTAACCGCCTGACCGATATGGCTAACGCCTTAAATGAAGAACCCGCACCGCGTGAAATGGATATGCTGCTCTCTACCGGTGAGCAGGTGACTATTTCACTGTTAGCGATGGCGCTGCAGCAAATTGGTGTGTCCGCCACGTCGCATACCGGTGCTCAGGTCGGTATTCATACCGATAGCGCTTATACCAAAGCGCGCATTCAACGCATTGAAACCGATGACCTGAAATCCGACCTTGATGAAGGCAAAGTGGTTGTTGTGGCTGGCTTCCAGGGCGTTGATGAAAACGGCAATATTACGACGCTGGGACGTGGTGGTTCAGATACGACAGGTGTCGCGCTTGCCGCGGCGCTGGGTGCCGATGAGTGTCAGATCTATACAGATGTTGATGGTGTCTACACCACGGATCCCCGCGTGTGTTCTAAGGCGCAGCGCCTTGAAAGCATTACCGTGGAAGAAATGCTTGAACTCGCCAGCCTAGGCTCCAAAGTGCTACAGATTCGCGCCGTCGAGTTTGCTGGTAAGTACAACGTACCCCTTCGCGTGCTGTCGAGCTTTGAAGATGGCCCCGGCACCCTAATTGTTGCAGACGCAGACCAAGACGAGGACTCTATGGAAGAACCGCTAATCTCCGGTATCGCATTTACCAAAAACGAAGCTAAATTGACCCTGTTGAACACGCCGGATGTGCCGGGTGTGGCATCGCGTATTCTTGGTCCGATTGCAGACGCCAATATCGAAGTCGATATGATTGTACAGAACGTGGCACCTGCCGGTGATTACACCGACTTCACCTTTACCGTTGCCAAGGGCGATTACAAAGCAACCAAAAAGCTGTTGGAAGAGACGGTCATTCCTGATCTGGGTGGCGGTGAACTGCGTGGTGATGACAATATCGCCAAAGTATCGCTAG
>SKHS01000133.1 GCA_007116835.1 Halomonas sp. | reverse complement strand
ATGACGTTATTCTGAAAGGTTGGCGAACCACGGCGAATAAAGCGCATCACCCCATTAGCGGGCGATTGAAACGTCGCCACAAAGCTTGGGAAGAGCGCGCCCTGGCGAAACATATCCTCTAACATCACATTGACACCTTGTGCTGACGTGCGGTTATCCGTGGTGAGCCCACTACCGCTGGTCATCGTCAGTGGCCCATGGCCTGGCAAGCTTTCCGCATAGGCTTCTATTGCTTGTCCCGCTTGACGCAACTGTGCCTGAGGCGTCTCCACCAGATTCAGCGCCAGCACATCGGCCATGTAGTTATTGGAGTAGTTCATGGTGCGCAGCAGCAGCGCCTGGAGCGGCTTACTATCCACAGCCGCTAAACGCTGTGCATTGCTTGGTGGTTGCGTTGAGCTAATTCGCCACGGGTCACGCACGGCAACTCCGGCCTGATTCAGCATACTCAACAGCACCTGAGCGGTTTGCTCTGCTGCATCGCCAGCCCCACGGTAAACATCACGAGCCGATGCATTGGTTGAAATTTGTCCGGTCAGGCGCATGACATCACCGCGCTCATCGGTAATGCGTGTTGCACTAATCTCTGTACCGCTATTAGCCGGGCGTGTAACCACCTGATTATCAATAACAATTAAAGGCGATTGGCTATCGCACAACCCCACGCGAGCCGGCTCTCCCGCAGTGGCAGCCGGGGCTATGTTGGCGCACCAGCTACCAAAATTGACCCCAGCCGAAGTGAGCGGCGCGCTGTAAGCATTAGTCACCCGAGAGCGTGCATTGCAGCGGTCCGTGGTGATGCACTCCACAGGACCAAAACGCCACTGGCTAACGACTAGTGCACCATCCACTTCATGCACACCCGCTAGTTGCAGGCGCTGCACTAAACGCCAAAGGTCTTCCGTGGTCAGTCCAGGGTCACCACCGCCTTCAAAGATCAGGTCGCCGCGCAACACGCCATTTTCGACGCGACCAATGCTCACCAGCTGGCTGGTAAAGCGATGCTGGGGACCAAAGCGATTGAGCGCCGCGGCCGACATATAGGCTTTCGTGACCGAGGCAGGCGATAGCTGACGTTCGGGGTTGAGGCTGCCTAATACAGCACTGCCCGCCCCGACATTTAGCAGTCGCGCCTCAGCGCTGATTGAAAACCCCTTACTCTGTAGCTGGCCTAAACGGCTGAAGTCAGCGAGTACCGCCGAACTTGTGCACAGCGCCGCACTGGCCACACTGGCAACTAACGCCCGACGCCAGCGTCGCGTCGATGACTTAACCAAGTCTTTAAGCGCAGAGCGCATCGCAACAGATAACTTAACGTCCGAGTGCTGACTATTTAGAGGCTGACTGTCCAGGGATTGACTGTATGAGCACGTCACGCTTGTTACCTCAATGCACGTTCATTTTTGAAAAGACTTGTAGCATAACGACCCCTGCCACAATTAACCCTATCCCAATCACTGCGGGTAAGTCGGGCCTCTCACCGAAGATCACAATACCTACCAACGTTACCAGCACAATGCCTAACCCTGCCCAAATGGCATAGGCAACACCCACAGGTAGCGTTTTTAACACCAAACTCAGCAGATAAAACGCCATTCCATAGCCAGCGACTACCACCAGGCTCGGGATAGGTCGCGTAAACCCCATGGAAGCCTTAAGGGCACTTGTCGCGATCACCTCGGCAACAATGGCGAGCACCAAATAGACAAAGGTCATGTCCGCTCCAGTTCAACCTGTAATTGCCAAAGTACTTGGCCGCTTTGGTCATATTTTGCTTCAAACGGCGTGAGATAGCTGCCGTTCGGGGTCAGCGACGCAATGGTGGCCTGCTTCCCCGTTACCAGAGCAGTTGCCAAGGCAAACTCTTCCACATATAGCTGCCAGTTAGAGCGCACTTCTAAATACCCTCCGAGTGCTAAGAGTGTGGGGAAAACCGGATGCCCGTGCCAGCGCATTTTTAAATGTGCTGCTTTTGGGTACGGATTGGGATAGAGCAAATAGTGCCGCTCGGGTGCCCAACCGGCCTGTTCGGCTAAACGCCAAAAATCCACTAGGTCAGCCCGTACCAGCAGCGCATTCCCAGGCAGTTCACCATGGTCTCGACTCAACCGATCCTCGCTGCGATCGACACCGATCACCGCATGTCCTGGATACTCCTCTGCCAAGCGGCGAGTCGAAAGGCCTACACCGCAGCCAGCATCCAGGATTAACGGCGCTGGCTGCATCAACAGCCACCTATGGGCGTGTTCAAAAGCCTGTTGCGTATGCGCAGCGATTGGTTTGCGCAGCGGGTTTTCCAAAGCACGCGCCACCCGCCGCGCAACATCTTGATGCAGGCCTGGCTGATTGGAGATCACCGGTCGTGATGTGTGCTGCATGCCAACCCCTGGTTTAAAAAAAGCATGATTCTAACAGTCTCACGCGCACGCGGCATGACGCCGTTGCACGCCCGGTGCTATGATCACGTCCAAGCATATTAATAAGCTCAGGTGAGTCACTCTTTTTTATTATGCATCTGACAATAACTGTTACTAAAAACCACCGCACCACGAGGAACCCGGCTTGTCACACTTACCGGTGATTGTCGGCATGGGCGGCATCAATCCCGCCGGCAGAACCTCGGGCCATCAGGCCTTCCGCCGCACCGTGCTTGATGCTCTTCCAGCTGACCAACAGCGTCAAACACTGGAAGGCTTGGCGGCGCTTATGCGCCTTGCCGAGCATTCCGATAACGGCTGGCATGATAGCGCAGGCCAGCCCATTGATTCCCCTGCTCAAACACTGCGCGACCAGGTGCTTAGCCATACCCTGATTCGCCGCAATGAAGACCCGCGATTTCTCTCGCCAGGCCTGCCGGCTAACCGACAGGTCAATATGGAGCTAGCCGAACCGCTGCACTTTACGCTGCGACGACGCCAGCTGCCCGAACAGCTGCCTGAAGGATGGCAGGTGGAGGAGATCGACGCGAAGGAAGTCGCAGTCACAGTGCCTGCTGGCATTTTCAGCGCCCTGCTGCCTGACGCCTTAGAGCCGAAGGTACGTGCAGCTGCCCAATTGCCTAGCGGGTTCGACCCTGCCAGCCTTTACCGCAGCGTGCATCACCCACGAGGGCTGTCTATGGCCATATTTGCAGCCAGTGACTGCCTGGGAGCGAGCGGGCTTGCCTGGGAAGCTATTCGCCAGCGGCTAGATCCTGACCATATTGCCGTGTATGCAGGCAACTCTATTGGCCAGCTGGATGACCACGGCTGGGGTGGCTTGCTAAAGAGCTTGGTCAGCGGTCAGCGCGCCAGCTCTAAGCAGATGCCGCTAGGCTACGGACAGATGCCCGCCGACTTCCTCAATGCCTATGTATTAGGTAGCGTGGGCAGTACTGGTGCTGCCCTGGGTGCCTGCGCCAGCTTTTTATATAATCTGCGCCTAGGTATTGATGACATTCGCACAGGGCGTTGTCGGGTCGTTATGGTGGGCACCGCCGATGCGCCGATCACTCCCGAAATCATCGAAGGCTTTCGCGCTATGGGCGCGCTAGCAGATGATGCCAGCCTGAAAGCCCTAGACGCTCTAACGCTACTCACCGACGCTGACTACCAGCGCGCCTGTCGCCCATTTGCCCGCAACTGCGGCTTTACCATGGCTGAAGCGAGCCAGTTCGTGCTGTTAATGGACGATGCGTTGGCGCTTGAGTTAGGGGCGGATATTTTAGGCGCGGTGCCCGATGTGTTTGTTAATGCCGATGGCTTTAAGCGCTCTATTTCTGCCCCTGGCATTGGTAACTACATCACGCTGGGTAAAGCCGCCGCTTTAGTAAAAGATATGCTGGGCGAAAAAGCGCTCAAGGAGCGTACTTTCCTGCATGCCCATGGCACCAGCACACCGAAAAATCGCACGACTGAATCCCATGTTTTCGATGAAATAGCCCGCGCAAACGGCATTGATAACTGGCCAGTGGTGGCCATTAAGGCGTTTATCGGCCACTCCCAAGGCTCAGCGGCTGGCGACCAGCTGGTGAGTGCACTAGGCAGCTTTGCCCATGGGTTACTGCCCGGCATTCCGACGCTAGACGCGGTCGCCCATGATGTGTACGCCGAGCGGCTCTGTTTTTCCACATCGCCACAAGCGTTTAAGGCTGATGCCGCCTTTATTAACGCCAAAGGCTTCGGCGGCAATAACGCCACCGGCGTTGTGCTCTCGCCACAGGTCACCGAGCGCTTGCTAACGAAACGTCATGGCAGCGCTGCGGTAGACGCCTGGAAAGCACGACGGGAGGCCGTCCGCGCGAATGCTGAGGCTTACTTAGCCGATGCTGATCGCGGGCACTATGCTCCCCGCTATCAATTTGGTGAAGCCGTATTGGAAGGTCCAGAACTTGAGATTCATGCTGACCGCATTCATATCCCAGGTTATAAGCATGCCGTTTCGCTCACGGCGGATAACCCGTTCGGTCAGCTTGACGAGCAGGAGACACCAGAATGAGCGATCAACGTGTGAACATTGCCGTCTATCCCGGCACCTTTGATCCTATTACCAACGGTCACTTTGACCTGATCGAGCGCGGTGCGCGGATGTTTGATAAGGTGGTTATTGCGGTCGCTGCCAGCCCCGGCAAACGCCCCAGCCTTGAGCTAGAAACCCGCATATCGCTGGCCCAAAAAGTGTGTGCTTCGCTACCCAACGTAGAGGTCATCGGCTTTTCAACGCTGTTGACCACCATGATGCATGAGCAAGGGGCGACGATTATTTTGCGCGGTCTGCGTGCCGTCTCGGATTTTGAGTATGAGCTGCAGCTAGCCAATATGAATCGCGCGCAAAACCCTGAGCTTGAGAGCGTGTTTCTTACCCCAGCGGTGGAAAATTCCTATATTTCGTCGACCATTGTGCGTGAAATCGCCAAGTTGGGTGGCGATATTTCACCGCTTGTTCATCCACAGGTCGCAGAGGCGCTGCGTAAGCACTACACTAGCTAACTACCCCTATTGTTGAGTAAAACGCTCGGGTATCACAACCTGAGCGTCAAGCCGTTCGTGAGGTATGCCCATGGCCCTGATGATCACCGACGAATGCATTAACTGCGACGTCTGCGAACCTGAATGCCCCAATGACGCCATCTCCGCTGGCGATGAGATTTACGTTATTGACCCCAACTTATGCACAGAATGCGTCGGTCACTTTGATGAGCCCCAGTGCCAGCAAGTGTGCCCCGTGGACTGCATTCCCCTCGACCCAGAGCGTCCCGAAAGCCACGAGAAGCTCATGGAGAAGTACCGTATCATTACTGCTGCCTAGGGTCCTGCAACGTGCGTATTTGGACCCTTGCTTGGCCCATCATCCTTTCAAATATTACGGTTCCCTTACTGGGACTTGTCGATACCGCGGTCGTCGGGCATCTGCCCGACTCTCGCTATCTGGCGGCGGTGACCCTTGGCGCGACGCTGTTTAGCTTCCTCTACTGGGGATTTGGCTTTCTACGCATGGGCACCACCGGCCTAGTGGCCCAGGCAATTGGACGCGAAGCGCATAGTGATGTGCGCAACTTGCTAGGGCAGTCGCTCATTATGGCCGGTGTTATCGGCACGCTGCTGATTGTATTTGGCTCACCGCTGATTTCGCTCGGCCTATGGCTGTTAGACGGTAGCGAAGCGGCGACGCCGCTGGCACGTGAGTATGCCGAAATACGCCTCTGGTCGGCACCTGCGGTGCTTGCGAACTACGCCATTCTCGGCTGGTTTTTGGGCCAGCAAAACGCCCGCGTTACGCTGATGATTTTAGTGCTGACCAACAGTGTCAATATTGTGCTCGACCTTTGGTTTGTGGTGGGACTAGGGATGACCAGCGGCGGCGTCGCCCTGGCCAGCGTGATTGCCGACTATAGCGCGCTAGCCTTTGGCGGTTATTTAGTACTGCGCCAGCTTGGTCACCTGGAAGGCTGCTTTCAACGGCAGCGGCTGTTAGTGCTGTCAGCCTACTCCGCACTGTTTAATGTCAACGCCAATTTGTTTGTGCGCACCTTAGGACTGCTGTTTGCCATGGCCTTTTTTACCGCCCAAGGGGCACGCCAGGGCGACACCGTATTAGCTGCCAATGCTGTATTGCTACAGTTCATCATGCTCACGAGTTACGCGCTCGATGGCTTCGCCCACGCGGCGGAGTCACTGGTAGGCCGCGCTTATGGACGACGGGACTGGGGAGAATTTGCCGCCACGGTACGGGCAGCCGCAGCGTTCTCCTTCTGGACAGCCGCTGCTGCAGCGGTGGTATTTGCGTTAGGCGGCAACTACCTGATTGCTCTGCTAACGGGGCTGACTGACGTTCGCACCACCGCCGCAAGCTACCTGCCATGGATGGTGATGATGCCCGTTATTGCGGTATGGAGTTATTTACTCGACGGCGTCTTCATCGGCACCACCGCCGTGCGTGAAATGCGCAACAGTATTTTTGCTGGTCTAGCGATTTATTTACCTGCTTGGTGGCTTTTCCAAGGGCTTGGCAACCACGGATTGTGGCTAGCCTTCACGCTCTTTACACTCACACGCTCAGCCGTACTGATTACCTACTATTACCACTACCGCCAAACTCACTGGCGACCAAACCGTTGAAGTTCGTCACGTTGGACGGCTGCCAATTGCGCTAACGTGAAAAAGATGGCCCTAGCAAACCCACTGACGATAGATGAAAAGCACGGTGTACCACCGTATATTAGCTACGCACTTCCTAATAACGAATAAAGAGAGCTCTCATGCTAAAACTCATATCAAAACCAGCCGTGAAGCTGGTCGAGCGCTACTTGCCAGATCCCTATATCTTTGTTCTGCTCCTCACGTTAGTTGCCTCCATTGCTGCCATCGCCGTTGAACGCCAAACGCCGCTGGCCGTGCTACGCATGTGGGGCGATGGCTTTTGGGGGCTACTTACCTTCTCAATGCAGATGCTCTTAGTGCTCGTCACCGGCTTTATGTTGGCAAGCTCGCCACCGGTAAAACGCATTCTGCAGAAACTCGCTAGCACTGCCAAAAGCCCTGGTGGCGCGATTATTCTGGTCACGCTCGTTTCGCTCGCCGCCAGCTGGATCAACTGGGGGTTTGGCCTAGTCGTCGGTGCGTTATTTGCCAAGGAGCTCGCTCGTTTGATACGAGTGGACTACCGACTCCTGGTCGCCAGCGCTTACTCCGGCTTTGTGGTGTGGCACGGCGGTCTTGCCGGTTCAATTCCGCTCACTATTGCCACAGAAGGCCATTTCTCTGCTGACCAGATCGGCGTGATTGGTACTGGTTCGACGATTTTCGCGTTCTTTAACATAGCGATTTTGGTGTGTCTGTTTATCGCCGTACCGCTGGTTAACCGCTTGATGCTGCCAGACGAAAAAGACAGCGTGTATGTGGATACCAAGCTGCTAGACGATGAGCCTGAACAACAGGGCCGCATTACCCGTCCAGCCGAAAAGCTCGAAAACAGCATGCCGCTCGCCTTATTAGTCGGTGTTCCAGGGCTTCTGTTCCTGCTCGACCATTTTCTACTGCGTAACGGTGGCTTAAACCTGAACGTGGTTAACTTCCTGTTCTTATTCTTAGCCATTGTCTTGCACCGCACACCGCGTAACCTGCTTAACAGCTTGAATGAAGCTATT
>SKHS01000106.1 GCA_007116835.1 Halomonas sp. | reverse complement strand
AGCAGCTGGATACCTTTATGCACACCACTCATGGAAGAGAGCACGTAAATGCAGCCCAAGACGGCAAGGATAATCAGTTGTCCTGGGTAGCCTTCAGGCAGACCGAACAGCTCATGCAGGCCAAAGCTGACCTGGGTAGCTAGAAACCCAATGGGGCCAACCGTACCTGCTACCACTGCAATCACGCAGCAGGCATCGACCACGCCCCCTAACGGGCCACGCATAAGACGCTCGCCAAACACAGGATAAAGCAGCGTGCGCGGCTGCAGCGGCTGGTTTTTTACATAGTGAGCGTGAGCAAGCACCACTGCGGTCAGTGAGCCCAGCACCGCCCAGGCTAGAAAGCCCCAATGCATAAACGACTGCGCCAGGGCACTTGAGACGGCATCGGCGGTGCCTGCTTCGGTGTCAAAAGCGGGTGGCGTCACCACGAAGTGGTAGACCGGCTCTCCGGCGGCAAAAAACACGCCGCCCCCAGCAAGCAGGGTACATAGAATGATCGACAGCCACTTAAAGGTGCTCATTTCTGGTGCATCGAGGTTGCCGATTTTGGCCTTCGAAGCAGGCGAAATCGCGACTCCAATAGCAATGAAAAAAGTCAATAAAAGTAGCAGTTGAAAGTAGCTGCCAAGCACCAGGGCCGTCCAGGCAAAGCCAGTGCTAATTGAGTTAGCGACTAGGTCAACGTCGTATAAGGAGAGCGCAAGAAACGCAACGATGAAACCGATGCTAAGCACCAGCACGATAGGGTCGCCAAGGGAAAACCGCGAAGAACCCTCGCTATTGTGGGCAGGTTGGTTCATTAAGAACACCTATTTTGATGGGTAGTGAAGAGGCGGAGAAAAGCGCTTAACAAAACCATGCGTGAGCAGGCTTAACGCTCAGCTACGCGCATTTTTTGGAACAAAAAAAAGCGCCATTCAATGAATGGCGCGAGGACAGGAAACTGGAACCAGTATATCTTGAATTTAGACCAAGGTCTAATGATAAAGTCAAAATTGTATGAAAATGGTGCGTCGATAGATGGGCATGCACCACTTTGTACCCATGAGCGGCTTTTTTGTTGATCAATAAATAAACAATCCACTGATAATTAATGAAAAAATAAAAATTGGCAGTATATCTGCAGCGGCAATATAAATATTGTATACAAGGTGCCTTGCCAATGACTTCTCTTGCTGCGCTATCCCGCCGGCTGCCTCTCCCGCGCTCACACGCAGCGGCAGCTTGTTCCCTCGCTCTCACCCTTTTACCCATCAGTGCATTAGCAGACAGCACGGCGATACGTTTTCAGTTGGACTGGCGGTTTGAAGGGCCTGCCGCGCCGTTTTTAATGGCCGCCGAAAGGGGCTATTTCGCTGAAGAAGGATTGAACGTACAGATTGACTCAGGCAGTGGTTCAGCCGGTGCGGTGAACCGGGTTGCTTCCGGGGCGTATGAAATGGGGTTTGGTGATTTAAACGCGCTGGTTGAATTCTTAGCGGAAAATCCTGACGGCCCCGGTATTCAAGGGGTTTATATCGTGTATGACGGCACGCCTGCCGCCGTATTTGCCCGTAAAGAGAGCGGTATTGAAAGCCCCGCTGACTTGGCTGGTAAAACCATTGCCGCCCCCGCGTTTGATACAGGCTACCGTGCCTGGGGCGTGTTTGCCGCTGCCAATGGCCTTGAAGCCGATGCGGTTGCGTGGCAAAACGTTGACCCCACCCTGCGGGAAACGTTGTTGGCCCGCGGTGATGTTGATGCCATTACCGGGTTTTACTTTACTAGCCTGTTGAATTTAGAGGGGCGCGGCATGAGCGAAGATGACCTGACGATCATGCCATTCCCTGATTACGGCGTACCGCTTTATGGCAACGCCATTCTCGCAAGCACCGCCTTTGCTGAAGAGAATCCTGACGCAGTACAGGGCTTCTTACGGGCATTTAACCGCGCGCTAGGTGACACCCTGGCTGACCCCGAGGCAGCCATTGAGTATGTGCAACGCCGTGACGGTTTAATCAATGTTGAGATGGAAACGCGCCGCCTGAAGCTGGCGCTGGAGAGCGTTGTCGATACACCAGATGCCCGCGAGTTTGGCGTTGGTGGTGTCGATGAGGAGCGCTTAGTGCAAGCCATTCAGCTAGTGGCCGATGCCTACGACCTGCCGACACTGCCTTCCCCTGATCAGGTGTTTAACTCACGTTATCTGCCGCCTGTGGAAACGCGCATGCTGTTGCCGGAGGCAGAGTAAATGTCGTCAGCGTTCGTCAGTTTTGATGACGTAAGCTTGGCCTACGATGGCTCAGGCAACGCCATTGAAGAGATTAACTTATCTATCCACGAAGGCGAATTTGTCGCCTTCGTGGGGCCTTCTGGGTGTGGTAAATCGACCTTTATGAAGCTGTGTACTGGGCTGCATGCACCGACTCAAGGAGCGGTATGCGTCGACGGTATGCCCGTGACAGGGCCGCTAAAAATTTCTGGTATGGCATTTCAAAACGCTAACTTATTGCCCTGGCGCACCACCCTAGACAACGTTTTGCTGCCTCTGGAGATCGTTAAACCCTATCGCCATCAATTTCGTAAACGTCGCGAGGAGTTTAAAGGGTGGGCGCGTCAACTGCTTAACACCGTTGGTTTAGCCGAGCATGAAGATAAATACCCCTGGCAGCTGTCGGGTGGCATGCAGCAGCGTGCGTCGATTTGCCGAGCGCTCATCCACCAACCGCGCCTGCTGATGTTAGACGAGCCGTTTGGGGCTTTAGATGCGTTCACACGGGAGGAGTTGTGGTGCGTGCTGCGCGATTTATGGGAAGCACAGCGCTTTACCGTGGTGCTGGTGACCCATGACCTGCGTGAAGCTGCGTTTCTGGCCGATACGGTTTACGTAATGAGCCGCCGCCCTGGCCGAGTGATTGAGAAGCGCAGCATTACGCTGCCGCGCCCTCGTGCTTTGGAAACCACTTACGAGAAGCCGTTTATCGATCTGGTGCAGGCGTTGCGCGCTCAAATCGGTGATGTGCGCACGACTTAATTAAGGCATGTGAATGATGAAAAACAGCAAGGTGATTGAGCGGCTGGCCCCTTGGCTTGCAGTTGTGGCCTTAATCGTGGTGTGGGAAGTGGCTGTGCGCCTATTTAATGTGCCCAGCTTTATTTTCCCCAGTGCGCTGGAGACTGCCCAAGCGCTAGTGACCTATGCCGGACCTATTGGGAAGCACTCTTGGCAAACGTTCTGGACGACGTTAGCCGGCTTTGGTTTAGGCGTAGTAGTGGGGCTGCTGCTGGGCTTTACCATTGGCTCATCGCGCTTTTTATATAATGCTTGTTACCCGCTGCTAGTGGGCTTTAATGCCATTCCTAAAGTGGCTTTTGTACCTATTTTAGTGGTCTGGTTTGGTATTGGTTCTGTACCTGCGATTCTGACCGCGTTTTTGATCTGTTTTTTCCCCATCGTGGTTAATGTGGCAACCGGGCTTGCGACGCTGGAGCCTGAAATGGAGGATGTGCTGCGGGTGCTGGGAGCACGCCGCATGGACGTACTGCTAAAAGTAGGGTTACCACGCTCACTGCCGTATTTTTTTGCCTCGCTCAAAATTGCTATTACCCTGGCATTTGTCGGTACGGTTGTGTCGGAAACCGTGGCTTCCAACCAGGGTATTGGTTACTTAATGATGAGCGCTGGTTCACAAATGCGCATGGGCCTGGTCTTCGCGGGGCTGCTGGTTATTAGTGCCATGGCGATGGTGATGTATGAGCTTTTTGCGCTGTTGGAAAAGCGTATGACCGGTTGGGCGCATCGCGGGCAAGATCGTTAATCGCGATGACTACGGTGCCCTTTATTTTACCGCTACCAGCGATACAGCAGCGAGGCGCTGGTAGTGGAGTCCGTGCGTTCGCTGGCCTCTTCAGGAGGCTGGGAGTTGTGTTTAAGCTCATGAGATAAGCGTAGCGAAAGGCGTGAGTTAAGCCGTGCGGTGAGCGCCGTTAGCGAACGGGAGGTGGTGTTTTCGTGGGTATATTCCATCGATACTTCCTGGGCAATATCGGCGTAATGAGAGATCTCAAACCGATAGTCCAGCGCCGTGTAGGCAACGGCTAGCCGCTCATTTTCATCATCGCGTAGCCGGTCATGGCGATAGCCAGGTCCTGCTTCTAAGGAAAGATAGTGCCGCCCATCCAGCAGTTGTCGACCATAACCACCCACGACTGACAGTTGCTGGTCGTAACCGGCAAACCGGTCTTTCTCCCAGCGGGCAAAGCCAAATAAATAGTGCGGGCCGTTAAAGTCATAACGTTCTCGCCCTGAGACTAAATACTGCTCAGCGCTTGTCGTGCCGTCCTTGCTGACATTGCGCACTTCACCACGTAACGAGTGGGTAAAGTCGCCGGTGAGCCATGTTAAGCGGGTTTTGCCGATCAACGTTTGGCTATTGGTATTGCCGGAAAGGTGGGTAAAGCCAAGCTCAGCATTACCGCTAAACACGGGCGTATCTTCTTGCGGTGGCGGCGGGGCGTAAAACGGGCTGGCGGCAGCGGTGGCTGCCCATAATGAACAGCTAACCAGCACGGTATATCTGAAAAGACTTAGCACGAAACTCCTCCTTGAGTGTAGAGCGGTGCGGGCAATGGAACAGGGATGCGCATAGTGATAGATATGGGGGTATAAGTCGACGCAAGATAAGTGGTTACTATATAAGTAAAACAACAATAAAGTGTCTCGACTAACGCCGCTTGGCGCTGCATGCCATAATGACGCTGTCGCGCATTGTGAGTTCCGCTATGACTACTCCCCGCCCCCGTACGCTGGCTGAATTACAGCGC
Source organism: Halomonas sp. (assembly GCA_007116835.1). GTDB lineage: Bacteria > Pseudomonadota > Gammaproteobacteria > Pseudomonadales > Halomonadaceae > Vreelandella. Next base: position 2,823 of record SKHS01000106.1, on the reverse strand, counting down.
TGGCGCCGTACCCGTTCCAAGCGTCGCTGGTATAAGCGTAGTTTTCGATTGCAGGTGATGCTGCTGGTGGGCTTGTTATTGGCGGGTATGTTGCTTGCCCAGGGGACCTATTTAAATCACCGTAAAGCGGAAATCATTACCTACCAAATGGGCGAGCGGGCGCTGGCCGTTGCCAAAACCGTGGCAGGCATGCCACACATTGTAAACGCGTTTGCCACACCCAACCCCTCTCTGATTATTCAGCCGCTTGCCGAACGTGTGCGCCAAGAAACCGGCGCCCGTTATGTGGTGGTGGGCAATGCCCAGTCGATCCGTTACTCGCACCCATTACCTGAACGCATTGGCCAGCCGATGGTGGGGGGAGATAACGACCAAGCGTTGATTTACGGGCAGTCCTACGTCTCAGAAGCGACCGGCAGTTTAGGGACAGCCATGCGCGGTAAAACGCCGGTCTGGGATGAAGAGGGGAATATCATCGGGGTGGTGTCAGTGGGCTTTATGCTGGAACGGGTGGATATCGATGTCGCTCGTCACACCAATATCGGATGGGCACTGATAGCGCTGATGATTGTATTGGGATTTGCAGGGGCCTACTGGTTATCACAGCATCTTAAAAAAATTATCCTCGGCTTAGAGCCTCATGAAATTGCCCGTTTAGCGATGGAAAAAGAGGCCATCCTGCAGTCGATCCATGAAGGTATTTTAGCGGTTAACCGCGAAGGCCAGATTACCTTGGTCAATCAGCAGGCGCGGCGCTTTTTAGGATTGCCCGATGAACAGGTGTTATTAGGCCAGCCGATCCGCGACGTGGTGCCCAACTCACGGCTATTAGAGGTGTTAAAGCACGGCGAGCAGGAGTTCGATCAGGAAATGTGGCTGGGCGACCACCCAGTGGTGGCCAATCGTGTGCCGATTCTGCATGAGGGCGAGATCGAAGGCGCGGTGTCGACGTTTCGTAGCCGTCGTGAAATTATTGATCTTTCCCAGGCGTTGACTCAGGCAAGTCGCGATGTCGATATACTGCGCGCTCAGGCGCATGAGTTTTCCAACAAGCTCTATACCATTTCCGGCCTATTGCAGCTGAACCGAATCGACGAGGCATTAGCGCTTATCCATCAGGAAACCGAGCGTGCCCAAGCCCAAATGAGCTTTTTGATGCGCCATGTGGCGGATGCGGTATTAAGCGGTACGCTACTGGGCAAGCTGACCCGTGCTCGTGAGCTGGGGGTCACCCTGGAAATTGATGAGCAAAGCTCGCTTTCCTGTGCGCTGACCGTTACTGGACAGGAAGTATTAATGAGCGTGGTCGGCAATTTATTAGACAATGCCTGCCATGCGGCTCTCAATGGCCCAAACAGCGCGGCACCCAACGTACGCCTGTTTTTCACTGACTTAGGTGAGCAGCTGTTAATTGAGGTAGAGGATAACGGCCCTGGTGTGCCTGCTATGCATGCGGAATCGATCTTTGAAGAGGGGTTCTCTACTAAAACCGGCAAACATCGTGGCATTGGGTTAGCGCTAGTGGCGCGGCTTTGTCGTCAGCATGGTGGGGCGGTGACGCTGGAAGAGAGCGAATTAGGCGGGGCGTGTTTTATTGCCGTGCTGGACCGTTCGCTTTGTGCTCAAGCGGACACTATTGATTAATCATAATAACGACGCCAGGAAGAGGAATCACTATGTCTGCGACGCAATACGGTATTTTGGTCGTCGAAGACGACTTTCGCATTGCAGATATCCACAAAGCCTTTATTGAGCAGAGCGAAGGGTTTTATGTGGTGGGTATGGCACGCAATGGTAGCGAAGCCAAAGCGCTGATGGCTCAGCATGCTGAGGCTATCCAATTGATCTTATTAGATGCTTACCTGCCTGATGTGGAAGGTCTGGAGCTGTTATGGGCCATTCGCCGCGACTATGTGCATGTGGATATCGTTATGGTGACCGCTGCCCGTGAGGTGGAAACTATTAGTGAAGCGCTGCGCGGTGGTGTCTTTGACTATCTGATTAAACCCATTGAAGCGGCGCGCATGAGCCAAATGTTAACGCGCTTTCGTCGTGAGCGAGAAGCACTGGCTAATCGGGCTGAAATGAGTCAAGACGAGCTGGATCATGTGCTTGCCCGTCTCCAACCGGGGGAACCCCAGCGGCTGGCCACGCGCGCATTGCCCAAGGGGATCGACCGCTTAACGCTGCGCCGAGTTATCGATTCGTTAGCCGCCGAGCAAGAGTCGCAGACAGCGATGCAAGTAGCGAAAGCGATGGGAGCCAGCCGCTCAACCGCGCGACGCTATTTGGAGTTTTTGGTGGCTGAACAGGCCGTTAGTGCTGCGCTTGGCTATGGTGATGTCGGCCGTCCTGAACGGCGCTACCGATTACTTGAAACAGCGCAAGGGTGGCTAGAAGCACTATGACGTAATGGGCAGTGAACAGAATGAACAAAACGCACACAACGCACATTTTGTTATTTATGGTCACAAACTTGTCTTAGAGAGAGGCACTCTTTTACTGTTTAAAGCGTAAACCCCATATAACAACGCGCTTATAACAACACGCTTATAACAACACAAACTAATGTGGAGAACGCCCATGACCACGCTTTCCCTGAAGCGCTTAGCCGTGCTTGCCCTGCCGATGGCTGCCCTTGCCATGACCACCTCTGCCCACGCCGATGAGTGGACGCCGAGCCGTTCAATCGAGTTCGTTGCACCGGCTAACCCGGGCGGCGGTTGGGATACCTTGGTACGCACGGTGTCCCGCGTACTACAAGAAGAGCAGCTTGCCGAGCGTAATTTTGCCGCTATTAACGTACCTGGTGGCGGTGGTGCT
>SKHS01000147.1 GCA_007116835.1 Halomonas sp. | reverse complement strand
TACCCGGCAGCCATCGGCTGAGCCGCTGATTAGCTCAGCGGGCATAAAATTCATGGTAGGCGAGCCAATAAAGCCTGCGACAAACTTGGTGGCAGGGCGCTGATAAAGTTCATGGGGGCTTCCCACCTGCTCGATATGGCCACCTTTGAGTACCACGATTTTATCTGCCAGGGTCATGGCTTCGACCTGATCGTGGGTCACGTAGATCATGGTCGAACCAAGCCTGTTGTGCAGACGGGCAATTTCATTGCGCATCTGCACACGCAAGGAAGCGTCCAGGTTGGAAAGCGGCTCATCAAACAGCAGAATACGCGGCTCCCTAGCCATGGCTCGGCCCATGGCAACCCGCTGACGCTGCCCCCCGGAAAGTGCTTTGGGCTTGCGGTGTAGCAGGTCTTCAAGCTGGAGTATCCTAGCGGTGCTCATCACGCGCTCATCTACCGTTTCTTTAGACGCCTTAGCAAGCTTTAAACCAAAGGCCATATTGTCGTAAACGGTCATGTGCGGGTAAAGCGCGTAGGACTGAAATACCATGCCCACACCACGCTCACGTGGGGGAAGGTCATTGACCAGCGTGCCACCAATAGTTAAGTCACCGTCGGTGATTGACTCCAGCCCGGCAATAAGGCGTAGCAGCGTAGATTTGCCACAGCCGGATGGGCCAACAAAGACAACAAATTCACCATCGCCAATGGTCAGGTCAACGTCTTTGATAATGTGGTCGCGGCCAAATACTTTGTTGACCTTTTCCAGCGTAACACTTGCCATGGTTAGCTCCTTGTCGGCCTCGATGCAGCACTCCTCATACCGGGCCGACTATCGTTATTGAATGTTGTTATTGAGTGTTTTCATTAAACGTTATTGGTGTGACTAAGCAACGTGCATAAAGGCGGCTTGATAGGCTGGCAGCGTTAGCACGCTACCTTTACGCAGCGTATTGAAACCATGCCCTTCTAAGTCGCTAGTAACTCCTGCAGGTAGCGTTGTTTGCTGTTCGCTCCCCGTCAGGTTGAAAACACACAGCACTTTTTCGTCACTTTTTTCACGGGTAAAGCTAAGCAGTTCTTCACCCGTATCCACCAGCTGCAAATCACCGTCGAACAGTGCGGAATGAGCGTGGCGGAAAGCCAGCATCCGGCGCACACTATTCAGCGTTGAGTTGGGGTTCTCCTGCTGACGGCTAACAGCTAACGGTAGATGACGTTGCTCGACGGGTAGCCATGGCTCGATAGGCGAGAAGCCTGCCTGGGTGCCGTCGGTCCAAGGCATCGGCGTACGGCAGCCGTCTCGGCCTTTAAACTCTGGCCAGAGCACTTTTCCGTAAGGGTCTTGAATACGTTCAAAGGGCACGTCGGCTTCTGGAAGCCCCAGCTCTTCCCCTTGATAAAGGCAAACACTGCCGCGTAAGGAAAACAGCATAGCAAGCATCACTTTTGGGTAAGCAGTGGGATTTTCTGCCGTGCCCCAGCGTGATGCGCTGCGCTCAACATCATGGTTAGATGTCGCCCAGCATGGCCAGGCATCGCCAGCTAGCTGCTGAAAGCGCTCAATAACTTGGCGAATATAGCGGGCAGAGCGTGGCTTGTTGAGCAGGTCGAAGGTGTACGCCATATGCAGCTTATCACCGCCTGCGGTGTACTCGGCCATGCGCTCAAGCGGGTTGTCGTCACCGATTTCGCCAACGGTTGTTGTCCCTGGATACTCGTCCATTAATGCACGCAGATCTTTCAAAAACGCTACGTTTTCAGGATGGCTAATATCGTAGACATGTCGCTGCCACGTGTAAGGGTTGGCCTCCGGTGCGCCCAGGGTCTTGGCTTCGCCTTTTGGCACCGGCGGGTTGTCGCGCAGTTCGGCGTCATGGAAGTAGAAGTTGACCGTATCCAAGCGGAAGCCATCAACGCCAAGGTCTAACCAGAAACGCATGTTGTCCAGCTGTGCCTGCCGGGCTTCTGGGTTATGGAAGTTGATATCCGGTTGGCTGGTCAAAAAGTTGTGCAAATAGTACTGCTGGCGGCGTGAATCAAAGGTCCAAGCAGGGCCACCAAAAATGGACAGCCAGTTATTAGGTGGCGTGCCATCGGGCTTTGGATCGGCCCATACAAACCAGTCCGCTTTTGGATTGGTGCGGTTCTGGCGGCTTTCCTGAAACCAGGGGTGCTGTTCAGAGGTATGGCTGATGACTTGATCGATCATCACTTTTAGGCCTAGCGCATGAGCCTTTTCGAGCAGCTCCTTAAAATCCTCCAGGGTGCCGAACATCGGATCGACGTCACGGTAGTCGCTGACGTCGTAGCCAAAGTCGAGCATGGGCGAGGTGAAGAAGGGTGAAAGCCAGACACCGTCAACGTTCAAAGAAGCCACGTAGTCGAGCTTTGCAGTAATGCCTTTCAAGTCACCAATACCGTCACCACTGCTGTCTAAAAAGCTGCGTGGGTAGATTTGATAGATAACGCCACCGCGCCACCACGTCAGGTTGTCTTGCATGAGTAATCCTTAATAAAGCGTAAATAACGTCTGCGCTTAGCCTTTCACCGCGCCTGCAGTTAAGCCTGAAACAATGCGGCGCTGGAAGATGATGACCAGAACAACAAGAGGTACTGTAACTACGACCGAGGCGGCCATAATGGGTCCCCAGGGCAGTTCGTAGGCACTACCACCAGACAGCAGGGCAATGGCGACAGGCACGGTGCGCTGTGCGTCGGTGAGTGTGAAGGTCAAGGCAAACAGAAACTCGTTCCAAGCGGCAATGAAGGCTAAGAGGCCGGTGGTTGCCATGGCAGGCCACATCAGCGGCAGAAATACCTTGGTAATGGTAATCCAGGGCGTTGCTCCATCCATGATGGCGGCTTCTTCGAGTTCCATGGGGAGCTCTTTCATAAAGGTGGTCAGTACCCATACCGTGAAGGGCAGAGCGAAAATGGTGTAACTCAGAATAAGGCCAGCTGGATTGTTGTAGAGGTTTAGCGCACGAATAACCTCAAACAACCCTGAGAGTACCGCTACCTGAGGGAACATAGACACCCCAAGAATGACTAGCATTACCGTGGAACGACCGCGGAAGCGGACGCGCCCTAAAGCATAAGAGGCGGTGATACCCAATAGTAGCGCGATAAATACCACGCTAAAGGCAACAATTATTGAGTTGAAGATCGCACGCACAAAGCTCGATTGGCTAAAGATCTGGGCGTAGTTGTCCAGGTTCCAAGTCGAGGGCCAAAGCTCAACTCGGAAGAGGTCGCTGGAAGGTTTGATGGATGTGATTACCGCGTAGTAGAACGGGAATACGGCATACACCATAATCAGCGCAACCAAGGCCCAAAAGCCCACGCGCTTGGCAATTTTGGCTAACTGACGCTGGTTCATCAGTCACCTCCTAATTTAATTTTGTTACGGCCTAGGTAGAGGTAGGCAACGGTGGCCAGCGCAATGATCAAGAACAGCAGGGTAGAGGCGGCGCTGCCGTAACCAACGTCCTGGAACTCAACGAGCTGCTGACGCGCATAAACCGACATCGACATGGTGCTCGTCGAGTTAGAGGTCAGTACATAAATCACGTCGAATACCCTCAAAGCATCCAGTAGTCGGAAAATGACTGCTACCATCAACGCTGGTGTAATCAGTGGCAGGGTGACTTTGAAGAACACGCGTACGGGATGGATGCCATCTACCTCTGCCGCTTCGTAACAATCTTTAGGCAGCATTTGTAGCGCAGCCAATACCAGTAGGGCTACAAAGGGGATCGTTTTCCAGACGTCAACCATGATCACCGCCCACATGGAGTAGGTGGCGCTTGCCGTCCAGGCAATAGGATCGTCGATAATACCCACGGTCATTAACAGGTGGTTGATAATGCCAAACTGATCATTAAGCATCCACGCCCACATCTGTGCCGAGACTATGGTGGGAATTGCCCAGGGAATCAGTACTGCCGCACGCACAATCGTCCGGCCCTTAAATTCGGCATTAAGAATCAGCGCGACAATGACACCGAAAATAACTTCTAACGACACCGAAACCACTGAGAAGTAAACCGTGTTCCAAACTGAACGCCACCAAATAGGGTCTGCTAGCACCCCATACCAACGGCCATCTTCGTAGATCAGATAGTTTTCTAAACCAATGAAGTTGGCTGCGCCAAGATCAGAAAGTGACGCATCTGTTAGGCTTAAAAAGAAAGTGCGAACCAGTGGCCAGCCCGCAACCAACGTTAACGCAATCAGCATGGGCGCTAGGAATAGCCAGGCCGCTTTTACCCGTTGGCGGCGTACTTTGGTGCCGCGAGGCCGACGCGCTTGGGCAGAGCGCGCCTCCATGGGCGCGCTGTTATTAGAAGAGGTCGACATAGGTGTCTCCGCGGTTACCAGTTACGACGCTTCAGGCGAAGGAGTTCGCCCTCAAGATCGGAAACAGCTTGTGCGCCATCTTTGCTGCCGGAGAGCACATCGTGAGCGGTGCTGAAGAAGGCATTACTAACACGCCCATAGGCATCACCGGTAGGTGCAGAGGGGCGCGCAACTGCGTTGGTAAACGTGTCGTAAAGCGTGCCAAAGAACGGAACGGCTTCCAGCACCTCTTCATCTTGATAAAGGGCATCGATGGTGGGGTTGTAAGATGCCTGAATAGCACGCCGCTTTTGTTCAGCTTCGCCAGTTAAAAAGGCAACCAGGTCAGCGGCCAATTCGGGATGCTCGCTGTAGCGCGATACGGCAAGGTTCCAGCCACCTAAGCCAGCGGCACTTTGACCATTTTCACCGCCAGCTGGGAGCTGGGTAACGCCGACTTTGTCACGCACATCGCTGTCATCGCTTTGTGCTAAAGACCAGGCGTAGGGCCAGTTACGCATAAACACCGCGTTACCACCTTGGAAAACACCGCGTGCTTCTTCTTCGGTATAGTTAAGCACGCCCTCTGGTGAAATATCACCAATCCAAGACGCTGCTAAGTCGAGCGCTTCAGCGGCGTGTTCGTTGTTGATGGTGACTTCGCCATCTTGGTCGACTACGCTGCCGCCGCCGTGGCTTGCAACCCACTCAAGGGCATTCACTGTTAGGCCTTCGTAGGCGCGTCCTTGAAAGACAAAGCCCTGCATGCGGCTATTGCCATCAGCACGCTCAGCATTTTTGATTTCCCGAGCGGTCTCGGTCAATTCTTGCCATGTAGTGGGTACCTCATGGCCATACTTTTCAAGTAAGTCTTCGCGGTAATAGAGTACGCCAGCATCGGTAAACCAAGGCATCGCTACTAGGCGGTCGTCGATAGTATTGTTAGTGACGATAGTATCGAAGTGGCCCGCTGCAGCGTCTTCCCCTAATACTTCGCGTAGATCAAGTAGGTGGTTTGCGAGCAGGCCAGGCCAGACAACGTCGATCTGCATAACATCGATGTCACTGGAATTAGCAGAGAGAATTTGCTGGTAAAGCGACAAGCGCTCGGTGGAAGAGTTAGGCGTTGAAACGACGTCGACACTGTGGCCAGTTTTCTCTTCCCAGGCGCGAATACCTTCCTGGCAGAGGGTAAGCTCTGCCCCGACGGCACCGCAGGAAATGGTTAGTTGAGCCGCTTGTGCAGAGCTAACGGCGCTGGCAAAACTGGCCAAAGCGATAGCAGAAGTGAGTAGTGTCCTTTTCATAATGGCGTTCCTCGGCGTTTATTGTTGTGGGGGATAAAAGCGCTCACTGCGCCTACTTAAACGATTAAGTATGGTGCCAGTTAGCCGTCTCTTTGCAGCAAGTTCAATAGCGACTTTTGTCTAATGCCTTTGCTTCTCTTTTTCCTGATGTCAGGAAAGCGTTAGACATTGGTCGATATTTGGCAATCTCTTGTTGGTTTACACGCTCTTAATCGATTAAGTTCTGCATTCCACTCTCTTTAAAGCCGAAAAGTTGTTGCTTTGCAACATTTATAGCGTGGTGGATGAGGGCGGTAAACATCAAAATACCTCCAAATTTACCTGGATGTTTCTGAGACGGTGGAAGCTTTCTGAGCAGTAAGTGCTAGCCGTCTCTGAAGGTAGTCGGCTGGGGTTGAAAACCGAAGGAACTATAATAATAGGGTTCAAAAACAATGCACAAAATGACATTCAAGACACCTCTAGCAATCGCAATTGCCACCGCCAGCTTTGGTTTGGCGGCAACCGCTAACGCGAACACCACGTTAGAAGAGCGGTTTGCAGAGCTGGAAGCACGCATCGCGGCAGCTGAGCAGCGTGCGGTAGCGGCAGAGCGTCGAGCCGATCAGGCAGAGCAGGGTCACGTAACAACATCAAGCGCGCCTGCATCAAGCGCTCCTTCTAGCGCTGTGAATAACGCTGAAATTGAAGAGCGCCTTGCTCGTGTAGAGCGCCAATCCAGCGGTGAAGAGGGCTTCTCTTTTAACGTTTATGCACGCTCAGGTTTGCTTCTTGGAGAAGACCGCAAAAGTATCGATGGTGGTCCGTATATAACGCCAGCAGGCCCATTGGGCGGCGCAGTAGGGCGTTTGGGTAATGAGCCTGATACCTACTCTGAAGCCGTTCTTAACTACCGGATGCAGTTTGATAACGGCGCTAAGGCGCGTTACACCACCATGTTGGCGGCGGGAACTACGTCCAGTAATGACTGGGTGGGCGATGATACCAACCTGAACGTGCGTCAGGTTTACGCCGAATTTAGTGATCTACCCAGCTTTACGGGGGCGTTTGAAAACGCTTCTATCTGGGCCGGTAAACGTTTCGATCGAGATAACTTTGATATTCATTGGTTAGACAGCGATGTGGTTTTCTTAGCCGGTACCGGTGGCGGTATCTATGATATGCAGCTAGCTGACAATTGGCGTTCAAACTTATCAATTTATGGCCGCAGCTTTAGTGATTACCCCATCGTCAATCGCGAAAACCCTGGCTTAGATGGGGAAAGTGATACCGATAATTTGATTTTGACCTCTAATAACTACTTTGGTAACTGGCAGGTAATGGTGAATGCCATGTCTGCGGCTGACAATGATGAGCGCGACATAGGTGTTGGCCAAACAGCGGCTGACAGTGGTTGGCACACCATGGTGGCTTACCACGGTGATAGCTTCTTTGGCATGGGGGAAGGTAACTTCAAAGCCGCACTGCTTCACGGTCAGGGCTTGGGTGCTGAAGTGAAAGGCTTAGGTAGCAATGGTGACCTAACCGATGATGCTGCTGCTACGCGCCTGGCGGTGTATGGCACAACGTATGTTGCGCCGCAGTGGCGCGTTGCGCCTTCGTTACTGGCGGAAGTCAGCGACGATCGTTTCGCTGACGGCGATCGTTACAAGTGGGCAACTTTGAATCTGCGTGTTGCCAATGAGATCACGCAGAATTTTGAGATGCAGTATGAAGGTAGCTACCAGTACATGGATCTTGATCCGAATGGCTTTAACGGCCGTGAAGCGGTCAGCGGTAATTTTGGTAAGCTGACTATTGCGCCGACGTTTAAGCCTGATGTCGGGGGCTTTTGGAAGCGTCCTGAGATCCGTCTATTTGCTTCCTATACAGACTGGGATGCTGAGCTGAACCGCTACACCACGGAAGATTCATTCGGCAACGATGGCTTTACAGGAGGGCAGTGGAGTTTCGGTGTGCAAAGCGAAGTCTGGTTCTAAGCTTCTCTAGGTTCCATACTGCTTAGGGTTCAAGACTGTTTCTCCAATGCCGATTGCCCGCGACGTGTCGCGGGCTTTTTGTTTTTATAATAATCTTGCTGCCGGGAGGCGCTG
>SKHS01000072.1 GCA_007116835.1 Halomonas sp. | reverse complement strand
TGCTCTGATTATCTTTTTTCCCATCCTGTGGATGGTGCTGACTGGGTTTAAAACTGAAACGGCAGCCATTGCAGATCCAAGCTTTCTCTTTTCCCCCACACTTGAGAGCTATCAAGCCGTTCATGCACGCTCGGGCTATGCCCGTTTTGCGCTAAATAGCGTAGTCGTGGCGTTTGGCTCCACCTTTTTAGCACTACTGATTGCCATTCCATCGGCGTATGCCATGGCCTTTTTGCCCACTAAGCGCACCAAGGGCACGCTGCTCTGGATGCTGTCTACCAAAATGCTGCCGCCTGTGGGTGTTTTGGTGCCTATCTATTTGATTTTCCGAGATGTGGGGTTGTTGGATACCCGCACTGGACTGATCATTATTTACACCTTGATGAACCTACCTATTGTGGTGTGGATGCTCTACACCTTCTTTAAAGATATGCCCAAAGACATTCTGGAAGCCGGCAGGATGGATGGCGCTTCCACCCTGCAGGAGGTGTTTTTCCTGCTGCTGCCACTAACACTGCCAGGCATCGCTTCTACCGGGCTGCTCTCAGTGATTTTGAGCTGGAACGAAGCGTTCTGGAGTCTCAACTTAACCTCGTCGAAAGCGGCACCATTGACCGCCTATATTGCCTCCTTCTCAAGCCCTGAAGGGCTATTCTGGGCCAAGCTTTCGGCAGCTTCCACCATGGCAATCGCCCCCATCCTGATCTTCGGTTGGATGACCCAAAAACAAATGGTGCGCGGCCTGACCTTTGGCGCCGTCAAGTAAAGGAGTTCCCCATGGCAACCTTACAACTGAAGAACATTATCAAACAGTTTGGCGACACCAAGGTCATCAAAGGTATTGATCTCGAAGTGAATGACCGCGAGTTCGTGGTGTTTGTTGGCCCGTCGGGCTGTGGTAAATCCACGCTAATGCGCATGATTGCGGGTTTGGAGAGTGCAAGCGACGGCGATATTCTGATCGATGGTAAGCGAATAAACGATGTGGGCCCCGCCGACCGGGGCTTGGCCATGGTGTTTCAGAGTTATGCGCTATATCCGCACATGACCGTTGAGGGCAACATGGGTTTCAGCATGCGCTTGGCCGGAGTGCCCAAGGAGGAGCGGCGTGCCAAAGTGCTGGAGGCGGCCAAAATTCTACAACTGGAGCCGCTACTGGATCGCAAGCCTAAAGCACTTTCAGGTGGCCAGCGCCAGCGAGTGGCGATTGGCCGAGCGATTGTGCGCAATCCGAGTATCTTCCTGTTTGATGAACCGCTTTCCAACTTAGATGCAGCGCTGCGTGTGCAGATGCGTATTGAGCTGGCACGGCTGCATGAAGAACTAGATGCCACGATGATTTATGTCACCCACGATCAGATAGAGGCCATGACCATGGCCGATAAAATCGTTGTGCTACATGATGGCGTGGTGGAGCAGGTGGGCTCGCCAATGGCGCTCTACCACCATCCGCGCAATCGCTTTGTGGCGGGTTTTATTGGCTCACCGAAGATGAATTTTCTACCAGTGACGTTGACCGGTGTAACGCCTGAAGGCGTAGCGATTCGTCTGCCCGGTGGCGGTGAGCGCAGTGTGCCGGTCGACGGTGTGCACTTGGATGCTAACGCCACTCTTGAGCTGGGTGTTCGCCCAGAACACTTGGTGCTTGATGAACAGGGGCCGCTGAGTGGGCAGATCAAAGTGCTTGAGCGCCTCGGTGGTCAAACCTCGCTCTACGTTCTAATGGACGATGAGCTGATCACTATCATGGCTGATGGCGATGTGGCCTACCGGGTCAATGACACCGTGCGCTTCGGCTTTGCCCCCGAGCGCGCTCATCTGTTTGACGCAGGCGGGCTAGCCCTAACTAGCCTGCAGCAGCACCCGTTAGCGAGGCTGACCCGTCAAGATAACCGCGCAGCGGAATCTGCCTCCCCAGGGGGGCAGGTATGAGAGCGCTGATTTTTGATTGTGACGGCGTCCTGGTGGATAGCGAAGCACTCGCTGAAGAGACTCTGGAAACCCACCTTAGGCAGTGGCTGCCGGATCTGGATATCCCGACGCTGCTTAGTCAAGCCCTGGGAATGACGACGGCCAACATCCTCCAGCACCTGGAACAGTTAAGCCGTCACCAACTGCCGCCCAATGCTGCTGAACTGGTCGATAACGGCATTGAGGCGCGCTTGGCGCGGGAGTTAACCGCCATTGCGGGGGTACACGCAGCCATCAGCGAGATCGATTTGCCCAAGGCCGTGGTGTCGAACAGCCGTCGCTGCCGCGTACTGGCATCGCTCGCCACCACCCAACTGGACGGCGCACTAGGCGATGTGCCGATTTTTACCGCCGAGCAGGTTGAAAATCCAAAACCGAACCCCGCTATTTATCACTTGGCGGCCAACGCTCTTGGCTGCCCACCCAGCCACTGTTTGGTGGTAGAGGATAGCGTGGCAGGAGTGACTGCTGCTTATGCTGCAGGCATGCGAGTGATTGGTTTTGTGGGGGCAAGTCATGTTGATGAACAGCAGCCCTCACGGCTACTAGCGGCGGGCGCTTGGCGAATTTTGCCCCACATGCGCGGACTTCACGCCTTAGTGGACGAGTGGCAATCCCATTTGCAAGGACAAGATAACAATGAAACTGCTCAATAAACGCGCCGTCATCACAGGCGGTGCCCGTGGTATCGGTTTAGCCATTGCTCAGCGCTACCTCGCCGAAGGGGCGAAGGTCATTGTGGCCGATATCGATGCCCTCGCCATTGACGATGCGCTCGCCACGCTGCAACAAGACGCTAGCGCCGAGCGCGTGATGGGGGTAGTGCTAAATGTGTGCGACCAAGCCTCTCTCAACGCCATGGTAGAACATGTCACCGAGCGATTTGGCGGGATCGATATTTTAGTCAATAACGCCGCAGTGTTTGATATGGCACCGGTGCTCGAGGTGACAGAGGCAAGCTTTGACAAGCAGTTTGCGGTGAATACCAAAGGGCTATTTTTCACCCTGCAGACAGTGGCTCGTGCCATGGTGGCACAAGGCCAAGGGGGTAAAATTATTAATATGTCGTCTCAGGCAGGCCGACGAGGCGAACCACTCGTCAGCGTTTACTGTGCTAGTAAAGCTGCTGTGATTAGCTTGACCCAATCCTGCGGACTGGATTTGATCAAGCACCGTATCAACGTGAACGGCATTGCACCGGGCGTAGTGGATACGCCGATGTGGGAAGAAGTCGATGCACTGTTTGCGCGCTACGAGAACCGCCCGCTGGGCGAAAAAAAGCGTTTGGTTGGCGAATCTGTGCCCTTTGGGCGTATGGGATTGCCGGAAGATCACACGGGGGCCGCCGTGTTTTTTGCGAGTCAGGATAGTGACTACGTCGTTGCCCAGACGCTCAACGTCGATGGTGGCAACTGGATGAGTTGATACGCCTATGACCCCTGATCTTGTTTCGTTAAGTCACCAGCTATTGGATGCCGCCGAAGGCAAAGCGCGCTTTATGGTTGCCCTGGCGGGGCCTCCCGGGGCAGGCAAGTCTTATCGCAGTGCGCTGTTATGCGATGCCATTAACCAGCAGCGGCCAGGGCTGGCCGCCGTGGTGCCGATGGATGGCTACCACTTCGATAACGCCGTGTTGGGTGATGAGCAGCTGCCGTTGAAAGGCGCGCCGCACACCTTCGATGTTGATGGGTTACATCATGATTTAGCGCGCATTCGTCGCGCAGATCAATCGGTAGCGGTGCCGGTGTTTGACCGTCCGCTGGATCTTGCTCGAGCCGGAGGGCGGTTGATTACTCCAGCGCACCGAATTGTGATTGTGGAAGGTAATTACCTGCTGCTGGATCAAGAGCCCTGGCGGGCGCTGCACAAGCTGTTCGACTGGACGCTGTTTATCGATGTGGACGATGCCGTACTGGTTGAGCGGTTGGTGAATCGTTGGCTGTGCATGGGCCAAGATCATATCGGCGCCCTCGAGCGCGCTCATCAAAAAGACATGCTTAACGCTGAACTGGTAAAAAACGGCAGCGTGCCACCTGACCAGCGCTGGCGCTAGGACGCGGCGTGCCTAACCAATGACCCGGAGAGTGACGATGACCCAGCTTAATAATTACAACATGGGTGCCCTCAGCACGGCGGTTGAGACGCCTACTTATGATCGGCAGGCCGTGACGCCAGGCATCGTGCATATTGGCGTCGGTGGTTTTCATCGTGCCCATCAAGCGATGTACCTGGATGCGCTAATGAATCAGGGTGAGGCGCTTGAATGGGGCATTGTGGGAGTGGGGGTAATGCCCGGCGATAAGCGTATGCAGCAGGCTCTTGCTGCGCAAGACTACCTCTATACGCTCGTAGTGAAGCACCCCGATGGCGAGTATCAGCCCCGTGTGATCGGCAGTATGGTGGATTACCTATTTGCGCCGGAAGACCCCGAAGCGGTGATCGAAAAAATGGCCGATCCCAGCATCAAGATTGTGTCGCTCACTGTGACGGAAGGTGGCTACAACTTCCATCCGGTGACCGGAGAATTCAATCTGAATTCTCCACAGGTGCTTGATGATCTCGCCCATCCAGAGCAGCCTTCCACCAGCTTTGGCTTAGTGGTGGAAGCTCTGGTTCGCCGCCGCGCGCGGGGCATTGCACCTTTTACGGTGATGTCCTGCGACAATATTCAAGGCAACGGTGATGTGGCCAAACGCATGTTCAGTGCCTACGCCCGTGCCCGCAGCGCAGGGCTTGGCGATTGGCTAGCTGCCGACGTGGCGTTTCCCAATGCCATGGTGGATCGCATCACACCAGTGACAGCGCCCACGGATATTGACGAGCTGGCCCAGCGGTTTGATGTAGAAGATGCCTGGCCAGTGGTATGCGAGCCCTTCACTCAATGGGTGTTGGAAGATCACTTTCCCTTGGGTCGCCCGGCGCTTGAGAAAGTAGGCGTGCAACTTGTCGATAAGGTAGAGCCTTATGAGCTGATGAAGCTGCGCCTGCTCAATGCCAGCCATCAGGCGCTTGCTTACTTCGGCTACTTGGCAGGCTACCGCTATGCCCATGAAGTGTGCCAAGACCCGCTGTTTGTCGAGTTTTTGCTGGGCTATATGCGTGAAGAGGGCACGCCTACGCTGGCGCCAGTGCCAGGGGTAGATTTAGAAACCTATCGGCTGACCCTGATTGAACGCTTCGCCAACCCGCAAATTAAAGACACTCTGGCACGACTATGTGCTGAAAGCTCTGATCGCATTCCCAAATGGCTCGTGCCAGTCATTCGCCAGCAACTTGCCCAGGGAGGCGAGATTAAGCGCAGCGCCGCCGTGGTCGCCAGCTGGGCACGTTACGCTGAAGGCGTCGATGAGCAGGGAGAGGCTATCGATATTGTGGACCGTCTGCGTGAGCCATTGATGACCATTGCTGCCAGCAACCGCACGTATCCCGCTGCGTTTGTTGAGAACCGCGAGCTGTTTGGTGACTTGGCTGACCAGCCTCGCTTTCTAAACGCTTACCTAAAGACATTGACGTCGCTGCATGAACGGGGAACACGGGCTACTCTTGAGGCTTTGGTCGCGTCCAAAGGAACGTTGTGATGTATATCGGGGTAGATTGCGGTACGCAGAGCACCAAAGTCGTGGTGGTAGATGTGGAGCGTGGCGTCATCCTGGGGGAAGGCAGTCGTCCTTATAGCCTAGACGAGGGAGAGCATGGTCGCCGGGAGCAGGCGCCAGCAGAGTGGCTGGCAGCGCTCAAAGGAGCTTTTTTTCAAGCGATTGAGCGTTCTGGCATTGATGCCAAGCAGGTACGGGGGGTTGGCGTTTCCGGACAGCAGCACGGCATGGTGGCACTGGATGCGGATGGTGTGCCGGTGTATCCCGCTAAACTGTGGTGCGATACCGAAACCAGTGCTCAAAACAGCGATTTAGTCGACCGACTTGGAGGCGAAACGGGCTGCCTGGAGAAGCTTGGTCTAGTGTTACAGACTGGCTATACCGCGTCTAAGGTAGCCTGGTTGCGCGAGAATCACCCGGATGCCTACCAGCGTATAGCCACTCTGCTACTGCCCCACGACTACCTTAACTTCTGGCTGACCGGC
The DNA here is from genome assembly GCA_007116835.1 of Halomonas sp. Taxonomy (GTDB): domain Bacteria; phylum Pseudomonadota; class Gammaproteobacteria; order Pseudomonadales; family Halomonadaceae; genus Vreelandella. The sequence goes on along the minus strand of SKHS01000072.1, from coordinate 1,771 downwards.
GAGTGTGTCACTGAGGCGGGTGATGCGTCGGGCACCGGTTATTTCGATACCCGTGCCCAATGCTGGCAGAAAGAAGTCTTTGCAGCCATTGCGCCGGAACTCGACCCTGGGCGTGTGCTACCTCGTCTTATCCAGGCGCACGAGCCGGCCGGACGAGTGCGCCCACTTGTGGCGCAAGAGTTGGGGCTTAGCAATAACGTGGTGGTGTCATCTGGTGGCGGCGACAACATGATGGGCGCCATTGGCACCGGTAATATTACTCAGGGGCTGGTGACGCTTAGTTTAGGTACCTCTGGCACAGTGTGCGCCTACTCACCTAATTCGGTGATGTGCAACAGTGCCATGGTGGCCAACTTCTGTGCCAGCCATGGGGGGTGGCTGCCGTTAATCTGCACCATGAACGTTACTTCTGCGACTACCCGCGTGCGTGAGTTGTTCGGGCTGGATTTGACTACTTTCAGCGAGCAGGTGGCAAGCGCTCCGATTGGCGCTGAGGGGGTGATTGTACTGCCATTTTTTAACGGCGAGCGTGTGCCGATGTTACCCAATGCGACTGGCGATTTTCTTGGCTTGACAAGCCTTAATATGACCCAGGCCAACCTCTGCCGAGGGGTGATGGAAGGCGCTACCTTTGGCCTGCGCTCTGGTTTGGAATTATTAGGTGATCTAGCTGACGGCACCAGCCAGATTAGGCTGATTGGCGGCGGTGCCAAGAGCCCAGTCTGGCGGCAAATGGTGGCTGACATTACTAATACCCAGGTAATTTGCCCAGAGATTACCGATGCCGCCGCGTTAGGGGCGGCCATTCAAGCGGCGTGGTGCGATTTACACCAGGAGGGCGTTACCTTAGCATCGCTCTGTGAGCGCTTGGTGCACCTGGATGCCACTTCCCTTGCCGACCCTGATGCTGAGCGTGTTTCTGCTTATGAGGTGATTTATCAGCGTTATCGCGAGGCGCTTGCTCAGCGTCATAGTATTAAATAATGCGGAAAAGATGCTGCTCTGCTTTGTACCGTTTAGAGATAGACACAGAGGGTACATGCGCCGCTTAAGCGGAGAGCGTCATGGATGTCATCTTACGTGACCTGCTAGAGACGCTGGGATTGAGCACCACTGATAAGCTTCAGTCACTCAGTGTTGGTGATATAGCCGCTGTTGACGCATTAACTACCTGCTAAGGCCATTTCGTGGCGTTTACTGCCTTTTAAATTAAGCTAGCTGGATGTTGCGTTGCTCAGCCGAATTGAGCGCCAAGCAGACCAGCTAGCAATGGCTGCAAGCTTTATCCACTGCTTAATCATCCGCTGTTATTTTTATCAGGGTATCGCAGCGCCGAAGAGCGTTGTATGTCCGCATCTGCGGGAGAAATAATGGCGATAACGCTGGTTTTCTCGCTCTATTAACTCCCTGCTTAGACAGGAAATTACCATTTTATTTTGTTGAGAGTTTCGAGTGCTCATTTCAGTCAGCGTGTTATGACATTAGCTACAGCGTGATTGGCTCAAGGCTCACGTGGTGCAAATGTAGCGCTAAAAACTGCATACCCATAGCGCTTTGAACTAAGGTAAGTGAGTAGGCTTTTAGAGCGAGACTGTCCACACATTTAGACTAAGTTCAAGTCTGGCATACATACATGAATGTAACTATAATGCCACTCTTTCATCATGGCGCGTTAACTGCGCTGACTCCGTTGACACCTAGAGGCAATCCCATGCGACTGGCACACTGGGCAGTCAATGCCCCTTTTCGTCCTCTGCTCTTAGCAGTGCTC
>SKHS01000054.1 GCA_007116835.1 Halomonas sp. | reverse complement strand
TGAGCAGGGCGGTATCTTGGGTGGGCAAACGCTGGCAATGCCCTCGGGCGATACGACCTGTTCGGATGCTTCCGCTGCGTCTAACGCTGCGGATCGCATGGTTAACTCTGAGCAGGTCACCGCGATTGTAGGTGCCTTGTGTACTGGGGCAACCATTGCCGCTGCCAACAATGCGGCGATTCCGGGTGGTGTGTTAATGGTCTCTCCCGCCTCAACGGCACCGGCGGTGTCTGAGCTGGACGACAACGATTTAGTCTTCCGAACCGTACCGTCAGATGCCTTCCAGGGTGAAATGCTAGCTAAACTGCTGCTCGATAAAGGTATCGACTTTGTGGCGGTTACCTACGTGAATAACGATTACGGTCGCGGTCTGTCGGATGCCTTTAGTGAAGCGTTTGAAGCGGGAGGAGGCGAAATAGCAGAAAATCTTGCCCATGAAGATAACCGTGCCGACTATCGCTCTGAGTTGGGATCTCTCTCTGTCAGCGGTGCCGACACGCTGGTTGTATTAGCGTATGCCGACACCTCTGGTCAGACGGTACTGCGCCAAGCCTATGAAAGCGGCATGTTTACCCAATATGTGGGTGCTGACGGCATGGTTGGTGATAGCTTAGTACAAGCGATTGGCGCTGACATACTGGACGGCATGATTGCTACCCGCCCTGGCAGCCCGGATTTACCGGGTACTGACATCTTCAACGAAGCCGCCCTGGCCGCAGGCATTGACCCCAGCGCTGTGTTTGCTGCTCAGGCCTACGATGCTGCCTTCCTAGTGGCGTTGGCCATTGAACAAAATGGCAGTGCCGAGCGTGAAGGGCTTTCTGAAGCGCTGCGCAGTGTGTCCAGCGCGCCGGGTGAAGTTATCCTGCCGGGTGAGTGGGAAAAAGCGGTTGAACTGATCGCGGCAGGCACGGAGATCAACTATGAAGGTGCCTCTGGCTCCCACGAGTTCGATGAAAACGGTGACGTGCCCGGTGTGGTCGTCGAAATGGTGGTGGAAAACGGCGCTTTCGTCAGCAAAGGGCTTGTTGAGCTGTAAGGTCACTAACAGCGCAGTGGACAGTGGGTCGCCAGTAGCTGGTTGACGTGGCTAACTCACTAAAATGCCCCAGGCCATTTTGACTGGCCTGGGGCATTTTTTGTCACGCGTTTTTTGTCACGGTTGGTACAAGCACTAGCCGTGGGTTTTGATTTTCTCAGGCAGCAGCCCTTTAGGAGCAAAACGCAGTACCAGGGTGATCAGCAAACCAATCACAAATACCCGTGCCTGGAGTGCTCGGCTTTCTAGGTTTCTCGGCGGCTCCCAATCAAACCAGCCTTCACCAATCCACACCGCCATTTGCATGACCGCCAGCGCCAACGGTTCCGACATAATCCAGATGATATAGACCGCCACTGCACCAAAAATGGTGCCAAGGTTGTTGCCTGGGCCACCTAAAATCACCATGACCAACACCAGGAAAGTATGGTTAAGAGGCAGGTAGCCCTGGGGGTCAAACAGGCTGTTAAAGGTGCCCAGCATACCGCCACCGAGACCCATTAAGATGCAACCGAGTACGAAAATCTCTAGGCGACGTTTGTTGATATCTTTCCCCATGGCCGCGGACGAGACTTCATTGTCGCGAATCGCACGAATCATCCGTCCCCAAGGGGCGTGGTACGCGCGGTGAAGCAGAAAGAAAATCACCGCAATCACCACTGCTGTCACAGAAAGATAAATCGCTCGAGCAAGGGTAAAGCCGAGCTCTGCGGGGCCGGGGGTTGGCCAGGGCAGCGGTGATACCGTGGCGGTACCACGGGTAAGCCAGTCGGAATTCTTCAAAAACGCCTTGATGATTTCTGCAATGCCCAGCGTGGCAATGGCGAGATAGTCACTGCGCAAGCCAAGGCACACGTGACCAATAAAGTAGCCAACGCCACCAGCCAGTGCGCCGCCCACTATCCAGCCTACCCAGGCAGGCAAACCAAAACCGCCCACAAAGCCAGCTTGTGACTGGATCTGGCTGGTCACGTCGCGCAGTAGGCTAATCACCACCAGGTAAAGCACAATGGCGAGCAGCACGGCGATCACGGTACGCAGCGTTTTGGGAACCCCCAGCCGGTCTAGCTTGGTGGCACCTACTACGATCAGAGTCGCGGCAATGCCGTAAAGCAGTACGCGGCCAAGCTCACCGGGCAGCTCAGTGCCCCAGAACGCATCGTTCACCGGCACGCTAAACAGCATCGCGCAGAAGCCACCGAGCGCGACGAAGCCCATAACGCCAGCGTTGAACTGTCCGGCATAGCCCCACTGAATGGTGAGGCCCAGGGCAAGAATGGCGTAACACGCGGCTTCTACTAGCATACGCGTGCTGTAGGCCGCTCCCATCACCGCGTAAACCGCTAGCACAGCGACCAATAGTGCGCCGAATAGCACCAGTTCACGCAGCGGGAAACGTCGCTGATCAGGCGTAGCGTCCTGGGGGGTGTAGGCAGGGTTGCGTGTTTTTGAGGAGTGGCTCATTAGATCACCTTACCCTTGAACAGACCGGTTGGGCGCCACACCAGGATGGCGACCAAGATAAAGAACGGCACCACAATTTTATACTCAGTGCCTACAAAGGCGAGGTTTGTGGGGAGTTCCAGCCAAGCGGGAAAGCTGTCGCGGAAAGGGCGCAGCAGCACGTTCCAGTTAAATACGGCTAGGGTTTCTGCAAAGCCCACGACAAAACCGCCTGCAATGGCCCCATAGGGGTGGCCCACTCCACCAACAATGGCAGCCGCGAAGATAGGTAGCAGCAGGAAGAAGCTAAGGTCAGGTTTGAACGTTACGTCGAGTGAAAGCAACGTGCCCGCAATAGCGGCTAGGCCACCAGCGATCACCCAGGTTACTGCCACAATGGTGTTGGTGTTGATCCCTGATGCCTGAGCAAGCTCGGGGTTGTCTGACATCGCGCGCATTGCTTTACCCAACCGCGAGCGGTTAAGGAACAGGTGCAGTGCCACCACCGCCACCACGGTAATCACAAACAGATAGATTTGTGGTTCGGTAATCACAATGGGCGCGCGTACGCCCTCAAAGGGCAACGCAATACGGAAGATCTCTTTGCGGTCATCCACGTACAGGCTTTGCCCGCTCGTGCCAGCAAACAAGCGAATCAGCCCTTGCAGCATCAGCGTGACGCCCAAGGAACCAATCACCAAGACGATTGGCTTAACGCCGTGAGCGCGCAGTGGTTTGTAAAATGCCTTATCAATGCCCACCGCCAGCGCCGCGGTTAGCACCATGGCCAGCGGCAGCATAACGAGCGCCGTTGGCACGCCGATGCTGGCACCTGCTGCGGGAAAGGCCGTTGTGAGCAGCAGCACCATAAAGGCACCAAAGGTCATCATGTCGGCATGGGCAAAGTGGGCAAAGCGCATAATGCTGAAAATCAGCGTGACGCCAATGGCCCCGATGGCATAAATCGAGCCAGTAACGCTGCCTGCAATCACCACATTATTGATAAAAAAGACCAGTTCGTTCACGTGTTTCTCTCCCGGGCTAGCCGCCCAAAAAGCTTTTGGCGACGTCAGGGTCGGCAAGCAAAGCAGCCCCGGTGTCAGTAAAGCGGTTCTGGCCCGCTGCCAGTACAAAGCCTTTATCGGCAATCGCCAAGGCCTGCTTAGCATTCTGTTCGACCATTAAAATCCCCACGCCTGCGGCGTTGATCTTTTTGACGCGGTCGAAAATCTCGTTCATGTAGAGGGGGGATAGCCCGGCAGTGGGTTCATCCAGTAGCAACAAGCTGGGCTCTGCCATGAGTGCACGCCCCATGGCGACCATTTGACGCTGGCCGCCGGAAAGCTCACCTGCAGGCTGGTGGCGTTTTTCAACCAGTGGTGGAAAGAAGTCGTAGACCTGCTCCAGCATCCGTTTGACGTTTTGCGGTTTTAGGTAGGCACCCATTTCTAGATTTTCTTTAACGGACAGGCTAGGAAAAACGTTTTTTTCCTGGGGCACAAAGCCCATGCCTCGCTCTACCAACTGGTTGGGTGGTAGGTTATGAATCGGCTGGCCGTTAAGTAAAATCTCACCTTGGTTAACATTCAAAAGCCCAAACACCGCTTTTAGCATGGTGGATTTGCCTGCGCCGTTAGGGCCAACAATCACGCCGACTTCATCGGCATACAGGGTCATGTTGACCCCGTTAAGAATATTCATACTGCCATAGCCGCCGTGCACATCGTGTGCTTCAAGCAGTGGCTGGGGAGATGACGGTGTGGATGGCATAAACGCGTCTCAGCTGTGTCGCACTGGTTAGCCAGTAGCGAACGTGTTGTTGTGGCTATTTTTATGGTGCAACGTATCTGTTGTCAGGCCGCATCGGTGCCAAAGTAGGCTTCAATCACGGCTGGGTTATTTTGTATCTCTTCAATATGGCCTTCCACCATAACGCTGCCTTGGGCCAGCACAATCACCGGGTCGCATAGTCGGGATATCATGTCCATATCGTGCTCGATGACCAGGAAGGTGTAGCCCATTTCGCGATTTAGGCGCTCGATGTTGCCCATCAAGTCGCCTAGCAGCGTGCGGTTCACACCAGCGGCAATTTCATCCAGTAACACTACCTTGGCGTCGGTCATCATGGTGCGGCCAAGTTCGAGTAGCTTTTTCTGGCCGCCAGACAGGTTGCCCGCCAGCTCGTTACGCACATGGTGTAAACCGACAAACTCAATGACTTCCAAGGCGCGCTGACGCACGTCAGCTTCTTGAGTGCGCACTAACCCTGGCTTGAACCATGTGTTGAAGAGGCTTTCTCCGGCTTGGTTTGGGGGGACCATCATTAAGTTTTCCAGCGCACTCATCTGGCTAAACTCATGGGCGATTTGGAAGGTGCGTAGCAACCCCTTATGAAAACGCTGGTCGGCACTGAGTAAGGTAATGTCTTCGCCATCCAATAAAATGCGGCCACTGTCTGGCGTGAGTGCCCCAGCAATTAGGTTAAACAGGGTAGATTTCCCTGCCCCGTTGGGGCCAATCATGCCGGTAATTGAGCCTTTTTCGACGCGAATCGAACAGTCATTGATGACCTGTAGTCCGCCAAAGGCTTTGTTGACGTGCTGTACCTCGATTAGGGGTCTCATTAGGTCCTCGCGTCGCAGGCGGCATCGGTGCCACCTGCGTTGTTAGTAGTATATTAAGGCGTGGTGTTGCGTCGCCGCTGGCTAAGTGCAAACGCCCCTACAATGAGCAGTGCCCCCAGGGCCGGTATGATATAGCCCTCTACCTGGGGAATGGTGCGCAAGAACACAAATGACACCGCCGCAGGTCCTACAAAGCGCACTAAGAAACGCCAGGTTTTAAACCACTGAATGTTGCTACCAAGCTCTTTCATGACTTCGCTTTGGGTAAGTGCCCAGCCAGCAAACAAGGCAATTAGCAGGCCACCCAGCGGCATAAAGATGTTGGTCAACAGCTCAATGAAATCAAACGCACTGCGGCCAAACAGCACATGGAAAATGGTTCCTTCCGACCAGATGTTGAAGCTCACCACGGTGAGTAGACCCATTGCCCAGGCGGCAATCACCATAATAGTGACCGCCTGAGGGCGCGTCATATCAAAGCGCTCTACCAGGAACGCGGCAACTGGCTCAATCAGTGAAATAGACGAGCTGACGGCGGCACCCAGCACCAAGATAAAGAATACCCCACCGACCAGCGCGCCAAATGGCATGTCGGCAAACGCTAGCGGCAGTGTCACAAACATCAGTCCTGGGCCTTGGCCAGTTTCAAGCCCTGCGCCAAATACCAATGAAAAGATCGCCAAACCTGCCACCATCGCCACGGCAGTGTCCACGAATGCCACTGCGATTGCCGTTCGGGTGAGCGATGCCTCGCTGGACATATACGCGCCGTAGGCCATGATAGCGCCCATTCCCAGGCTCAACGTGAAGAAGGATTGCCCCATCGCCTGTAGCCAGCCTTCTAGGCTAAGGTCACTAAGATTAAAGGTGAATAAGAAGCTGGCAGCGGCTCCAACGTCGCCGTTAATGATGCCGTAAATAAGCACCACAATCAGAATCGCAAACAGAGCAGGCATCATAATGCGTAGGCCGGTCTCTATGCCTCTGTGAATGCCCATGGCGACAATCAACGCCGACCCAGCAATAAACAGCGTGTGGTAGAACGTCATTAGCCCGGGTGATGCCAGCAGTGCATCGAAACTTGCGCCAATGGTTTGCGCATCCGCACCGTCTAGCGAGCCGGTTAGCATGAGCCAGGTGTAATGCAGCGCCCAGCCAGCAATGACCGAGTAAAAACTTAAAATCAAAAAGGCCGAGGCTGCGCCGAGCCAGCCGATGGATTCCCAGGCGCGGGAGGTTTTGTGGGTTCTGGTCAAATGCCGCATGCCCATAATGGGGCTTTGGCGGCTGGTGCGCCCAAGCATGGTTTCGGCAATTAGCATGGGAATGCCGACGGCAAAAATCGTCAGTGCATAGACCAAGATGAATGCCCCACCGCCGTTTTCTCCCGTGAGATAAGGGAAGCGCCAGAGGTTGCCTAAGCCAACGGCAGAGCCAACTGCCGCAAGCAAAAAGGTGCCTTTATGAGTCCAGACGTTATGACCGCTCATGTGAAGGAGTGTCCATGTGGAAGTGTTAGGACAGGGGTAGGTATCCAAACACTTGTATGAATTGCAGGATGCCAGCGATCCGTAGGCTCGCTGAGGTTGGCGCTACTTTGCGATAGAACGGCGGCGCTTTCCAGCCTTCTAGCGTTTAGGTTGCGTTAATCCAAGCGCTTGGCGTTACGCGGTAAAGGTAGGGAGGGCAGGGCGGTGGGGAAAATGTTTCAAAAAATGAAGCCCGCACGGAGGCGGGCTTCTGAGGCACTTGTCTTGTCAAGTGCTTGTCTCTATGTACAGGTCTCTGCGTGCTGTCTGAGACTTACTTCTTGCTGGAACGCTTGCGCTCGTTTTCGGTCAGGTACTTTTTGCGCAGACGAATATGGCTGGGGGTGACTTCAACCAGCTCATCTGAATCCAGGAATTCAATGGCTTGCTCAAGGGTGAACTTGATCGGCGGCGTCAGCACGATGTTTTCATCATTACCTGTTGAACGCATGTTATCGAGCTTTTTACCCTTGGTCGGGTTAACCACCATGTCGTTGGCACGGTTGTTAATACCGATCAGCATGCCTTCGTAAACTTCGGTGGCATGATCGATAATCAGCTTGCCACGCTCTTGCAGAGCGTATAGCGCATAGGCAAGGGCTTTACCGCCTACCATTGAGACCAAAACGCCGTTGCGACGCTCGATAGAGGCATCGGGCTTCAGCGGACCGTAGTGATCAAAGCGGCTGGTGAGAATGCCGGTGCCGGAGGTCAAGGTTAGGAACTGACCACGGAAACCGATTAAGCCACGCGCGGGAATAATAAAGTCCAAACGAACGCGGCCTTTACCGTCCGGGTTCATATTGGTCATTTCACCCTTGCGATAGCCAAGCTCTTCCATGATCGAGCCTTGGTGCTGCTCTTCACAGTCAATGATGACTTCTTCGTAGGGCTCTTGCTTAACGCCGTCGATCTCTTTGATGATGACTTCCGGGCGGCCCACGGCCAGCTCGAAGCCTTCACGGCGCATGGTTTCAATCAGTACCGACAAGTGCAGCTCACCACGGCCGGAAACCTTGAACTTCTCAGGGGTTTCGCCCTGCTCAACGCGTAGCGCTACGTTGTGGATCAGTTCTTGCTCCAGGCGGTCTTTAATATTACGGCTGGTGACGAACTTGCCCTCTTTGCCAGCGAACGGCGAATCGTTGACCTGGAAAGTCATGGACACAGTCGGTTCGTCAACGGACAG
>SKHS01000164.1 GCA_007116835.1 Halomonas sp. | reverse complement strand
TTCAGACCCCACCGTTGGCCAGTGACGCCCTTGCCAGTCGGATTGTCTTCCCCTCAGTCGGGGTGACGACACCTTCTTTCAGGTGTCCGGGTTTGCCGGCTTCGCCGGGCAAACAAAAAACCCGCTGCGAGCGCAGCGGGTAGCGGGTTATCCCAATGAAAGGCCTAACGTTTTAGAAGTAACTCGCGCCGCGTGGCATCATGCCCAGGTTGTTCTCAACCTTCGTCACACCTGGGGTATTTTCTGCGGCAACCGTGACGGCTTGTTTTTGCTCAAGAGATTCCACCAAGCCCCATATTTCCGCAGCGCCACCGTCAACGATGATACTGATGGTTTCCGTACGCACTCCCGCGTGCTGACGCACCTCTTCGAGAATGGCTTCGCGAATTTGTCGATCATCCGCAGGCGACTCTGTAGGCGCCACAACAGCATTGGCGCTCCCTTGCAATAAATTCGCCCGACTGACAATGCCGACTAACTTGCCTTCTCGTATCACGGGAACACGCTTAATATGATGCTTTTCCAACAAGCGGGCAATGGTATGAAGTGGCGTGTTTTCTTCTACGGTTAGCGGGTTGGGTGTCATCACCTCATATGCTTTGCGACCATGCGATTTGATATATTCACCTGCATCCTTGCCGCCGGTAAAGAGGGACAGCCACCAGGAACGGTTATCGTTGGCATCTTCTTTCACTCGACGCATCAGGTCACCTTCACTGACGATACCCAGCACCTTACGCTCATCGTCAACGACAGGCACAGCGCTGATACGGTGTTCGAGTAACAGCTGCGCAATATCGCGTACGTTGGCATTAGCATCTACGCACACCACGTTAGGTGTCATGATATCGATAGCTTGCACGGTATCCTCCAGGCGACAAGGTCGCAGTAGTGAGTTACTTTATGTGTCTTTTAAGACTAGTGCGCTGTTGGCAATTTAGCTATATCAGCCTGATATCAATGGATGTCTATTGATCTAGCACATGATCTAGCACAGGTTATTTGACGGTTTTCTCGCCGTTTTCCTCAGCGACTTTTTCCACATCCACAATGCCAGAGCGGCTGACAACGACTTTCCAGCGGGCAAGATAAGGGGTGTCTTCACTGCCCGTTTCACGCACCACAAGGTTGAAAAGGTGCCGCCGCTCGACGCTTTCTCTTACCGATTGGCCCTCTTTTAAGCGGTAAATATAGTGCTTCTCTTTGCTCATTAAGCGCGCCAGCATGGAAAAGTCGATATGCAGTGATTCAGAGGTGTGCTCGTAGCCACTTAAAAAACGCGTGGGCGACATCCGCGAGCTAGAGCGATAGTGCAGCACAACTTCTTCGCGCTGCGCCACCGAGCGTCGTCGCATCCGCTGAATGTCAGCGTCCAACGCGGCATAGCGTTTGTAGTCAAACCATTCCAACTGTCGCCCTACCGTTTGGTTACGGGTAGGGTCGATGTATTGCCGACGCCACTTGGGCCTTCCGCGACGCAGCCAACGCCATAGCGTATTGCGCAGATCGTCTTTAAACACTTCTCGCATGGCATACAGTAACGCCATAGCCAGTACAAACAGTGCGGTAATATCACCAATCACATCGCGCAGATGCAAAATACCCAGCGACACAAAAGCCATCACGACTGCCGTAGCAAGCGCCTTTACCGCTTTTTGCTCACCGCTCCCCAACTCAAGTGCCTGCTGTTTTAGGGTAATGGGATGTTCAATCAGTCGTCGTAGCAAACGCATTTTATTCGACATACGGGTGGGATCTTCCATGACCCGCTCAGCGTTATACTCTTGCTCTTTGCGGTAGTCGCTCTCTCGCTGACAAACGATAATAAAACGTCGCTTGATCTCACTAAACTCACCGCCACGCGGCATATGCGCCACCAGCGCCAACAATTGCTGCTCAGTAAACCAGGAGAGATAGTTATCGATATTGGCAAAGTATTTTTTGAGCCGCTCATCGCTGGGTGAATTACGACGTAGCCGCTTTAAGATACTTTCGCTTAAATCACTCATTTCATGCAGCTGTTCGCGCAGTGCATCGGCTTGCTCTTGGAGTTCACTACTCTCCTCACGCGGAGCACTCGGCGCGTGCCGTAGCTTACGGGCACTCGTCAACATTCCCTGGGTGGTGCGCTCTAAAGCCCCAACATACTGGTAGGCATAGAGGCTAAGGCTCAACCGATAAGAGTCACTGCCGAGCTGGTTGCGGCTGGCTAACCGGCTGTGCACCAGCGGCAAGTGATACTCATCGCTGTAGTAGGTGCGTGCAACACTGATAGCCCCGTGATAAAACGCTTCCTCCGAGATGACATGGGTACTAAGCCCGAGCTCTCTGGGCACAAATAGGTAAACATCGAGCGTGTGCGACGTTTCTTCCTTGAGCCGCCGAGTGAGCCGCAGCTGAAAGCTGTTTTTTCGCTCAACATTTATCACCTAACCAATCTCCTACTTCATTGCTTAACGCGATGATATACCATGGCTAGCGATCACCAGGTTGGCCTGCTTAAACGCCGCTATGGTCTATTTTTTGGGATCTACTTCTTTTGGTCTACGTCTTTGCCTTGGAGCTAGAGAATGTCCATTGCCCGTTTTTCACCCTTTGAGCTGCTACTGCTAAAAAGTCGCAGCCAAGTGGATACGGCAACACTGCTACTGCTGGCCTGGGTGCTGGTTCACCGTCAACAGGTATCTGAAGGCCAACGCCGCCGCCGTTTGGCACAAGTGACGGCGCAGTTTCGCCATGGGCACGAGCTAGGTCCAGTGATGGGAATTGCCCATAGCCAAGACCTTCAAGCCATACAGTTAGCCGCTGAAGTAGTCCGCAAAGAGTGCTCTAAAGAACAAAGCCTGAGTGTGCTTCACCAAGCCATTAGCGTTGCCACCGATGACGGTGAAATCTCACTGAACAATCATTATATTCTGTGTTTTCTCGCTGATTTGTTAAATGTTACGCCGACAACATTCAGCACACTGTTCCAGGAATTAACGGGTAGACCGCTAGGATCAGTAGAAGACCCTAGCCGAGATGCTTATTGGCAGGTGCACGACCCAGAGTACCACGCGCGCAAAGCCCGCGACGCCCAAGCGGCCCGACAGAAGACCAAAGACGCCCAGGCCGAAGCTCAAGCAGAAGCCGAGAAACGCCAGCGGGCTCATCAAGAAAAGCAGCACAGTAAGCAGCGTCAAAAAGATCAAGCACGCAGTGAACGCGACCAGCGCCAACGGCATAAACAGCAGCAGGAGCGTGCTAGACAAGAGCGTGCTCAAGAAGAACGCGCCAGCCAACAAGAGCGTGCCAAACAGCAAGAGCAGCAGCGTTGGAAGCAAGAGCAGGCATACCAAGAAGAAGCACGTCGCCAGCAGCGACAGCGTGAGCGCCCCACGTCACCTCCCGACCGTACCCATCGAGCATTAGCCGTACTCGGACTGACGCCTGGGGCGAGTAGGGCCGATATACGCCGTGCCTACCGGCGCATGGCACAGCTGCATCATCCCGACCGCTTCTACTCAGGTAGTGAACATCAGGTAGCGCTGGCATCAGCGCGCTTTCAGCGTGTTAAAAGCGCCTATGATTACCTGATGCAGCACACCTGACAAGCCTGCTACTAACGATGAAGCGCTAAGCGCCTACACCGACAGTGAGTATTAATCCGAACATTATGCGCGATTTGTATCAACGTCTTACGCTAACACCTGAGGCGAGCGATCAGGAGATAAAAGAGGCGGTAGCTCGCTGCCCGAACAGCGCCCTGCGTCAAGATGCCGAGACCGCTCTGGCGATTTCAGAGCACCGTGACGTTTACGACAAACTGCACAGAACGGTCAGCGATATAGGCCAATTGAGGGCCCGACTGGGCCTCACTCACGGTGCTCATTGGCAGGGCGACGTCGCCAACGACTTTTCTCTGCCGCCCGATAACGCTATTTCACGCCACGACGAACTCATTGAACGCGTTAGCTTCGCTGTGTTGCTTCACAACCGCTGGCGGCGTTTCAAAGGCCCATGGTTACTCGTCGCCTTGTTCGCCACTGGCGCTGGCATAGGTCTCATGCTTGGGCTCGCCTTGGGCCTGGGGCTTAGCATGGGATGACGTGCCAGCCCGCTCACGGTCATCGCGACGCGTTTCTGCTTCAGTTGGGCGCGGAGCAGGTTTTGGTGGCGTAGGCTGTTTGCGTTCGCCAGCCTCTGCATCTTCCCCTTCATCCAGCGAGAAATCCGTCCCGGTGCGCTCTTGGGTCTGCTCTTCAGAGCGCGCTTCCATGCTAACGCTAAGACGCGGCACACCCAGGTCAATTTCTTGAGCTTCCATGCGTTGCTTTAATAACAGATTAAATGCACGTAACACATCCCACTGCATTTCGGGAGCCGTACGGAAGCGCATCCGCAAAATTGGGCAGCCATCCTCAAACCCTTGGATACCCTGCATTTCTAAAGGTGACCAAATATAGTGGCGCATCATTGGGTCTTTGCGCAGCTCTTGTGCTGTCTCTTGCATCAGCGTGATCGCATCGTCAATTTTCATCGCATACGGGATACGAATACGCATGAGCGCAATCCCGAACTGACGCGACATATTATGAATCGACTCAATGCGGCTAAAGGTAATGATATGCACAACACCGTCTAAATCACGCAGCTTCACAGTACGCAGCGTTAGTCCCTCAACGGTTCCCATGTGGCCGTTAATCTGCACGAAATCGTCCACCGCCAAAGAGTCTTCAATCAGAATAAAGATCCCGGTAATTAAGTCTTGCACCAGCGTTTGAGCCCCAAAACCAATTGCCAAGCCGATCACACCCGCACCGGCAAGCAGTGGTGTGACGTTAACCCCTAAATTCGCCAACCCAGAGATCACCGCAATAATTAAAATGGTGACGAAGATAACGTTGCGAATCATCGGGGTAATGGTTTGTGCTCGCGCCTGATTTACGCGTCTGCCACGGGAACGTGCAGAGGATGTCAGCGCCCGCTGAATCGCGGTATCAGCAAAAATCCATACCAGCCAAGCGAGTAAAATAGTGGTCCCTAGACTAACCAACGCCTGACCAATACGTGCACTGGCCACCGCGTCTTGGCCAAGTCCAAACAGAGAGCTTCCCCACACCTGCATAAACAGTTCGGCAAACACCATCCATGCACACAGGTGGGCAAGCACAAGCCCAAACCGCTCCAACCGTTTACGGTATTGGCTGTAGCGACGACGATGACGCCGCTTACCCATCCGCTCTGATTGGCGACGCAGCAAGCCGGTAACCACCAGCGTCAACACTAACAGGCTGGCGGAAATAATGGATCTCGCCAGTGCCGTTCCCACATCTCCTACGGTAATAAAAATCGCCAGCAGTGAACCACCTACGAGCAACAGCGCGGGAACATGCCATAGGCCACCTAGTGCACGCACCATCTCAACCGCAGCGCTGGCATCGCGGCGCTGCTTATAGGGGCGGTTGCAGATCAGATGGCGAATCGGCCGTTTGAACTTAAAGATAAAGCGCGCCGAGAGCAGCGCAGCCAGCATATTGGCAATAACTGACACCAAGCCGGAAAGCTCGGTGCCCAACAGCTCTACTAGTCGCGTGGAATTTACCGCATCCCCCAAGGCGATTAATGCGCCAATTACAAACAGGCCGCGCAGGGCTTTTTGTTGCAACAGCTGAACGGCCGTAAAACGGTGTCCACGACTGAAAAAGGCAATCACCGTTTCAAAGACAACCGACAACGCACGACCACACAAACATATATAAGCGATAACCAATACAGCCGTTCGACCTGAGCTAGAGGGCAATAGCTGGCCGATCCCCAGCGTAATGGCAAACGACAGCATCCATGGCAACATACGGCGTAAGAAATGCACCGCCAGCAGCCAGGCTTTCGGGTCGCGTGGCAAGTCCAGAGGCCAGTCACGGCGGGTGGCGACTAGCCGCCCAAGGGCGATCATGACCACCAATAGTGTGACCCAGATCACCGCAAGCACCGCGCCCTCCGCTACTGCGCGTATCGCTTCGCCCTGGTCAGCCCCCTCGTTTAATGCGCGTAAATCGGCCGCCCCTTGCACCAATTGCCGAGACCATTCATCAATCGGTGAGTCACCGGCTTGAGCTTGCTGTCCGATGTCCGTCAGCGTATCGGCGAGTGCGCCTAATAGCCCTTGGTGAACTATTTTATCCTCTTCGGCGGCGTCTGCCGCGACCCGCAGCTCACGCAGCGAACTAAGCAACGCCGAGCGCTGCTCTTCATTCTCAAGCATTGAAATCACATCAGTGAGCGAGTCTTGAAAGCTTTCACTACTGACATCTTGCTGCTCTGAGGTGTTACCACCACCGCCTAGGCTTGGTAGCGAAACACTCTGTGCCTGAGCGTGAGTTGCCAGACTAATAAGCAGCGTTATAACAACGCTTAACATGATCTTGATGGTCCAGTGCTGTCGCACGTCTGACTCCCACAATGGACTGACACATCATGCCAGTGATTAACGTTTACTTAACTTAATACGCTCAGTAACAACGCCTGATTATGATAGGCTAATGGCTTAAACGTTCACCTCAAGGATACCGAGATGACGCTGCAAGCTCCCCCTACGCGTAACAATAGTGACGGGAAAACGAGGCGTGTCGGTGTAGAAATCGAGTTCGCCGGCCTGCCGCCACGCGATACTGCTGAACTGGTGCGCCACCTATTTGGGGGTGAGCTTAACGTGGTCAGTCCCCATCGGCTACTGGTAGAAGGTACCCAGTGGGGCGAGTTTGGTATCGAACTAGATACTCAGTACGCCCACCCTGACCAAACGCTACTAGAAGATCACCATGAAAACGACAGTGAGTGGGCGCGTCAACAGCACCAGCGAAGAATTGAACTCCACCAGAAAACCCGCGAACTTATTGGCGATATGGTGACAGGGTTGGTGCCCACTGAAATTGTCTGCCCGCCGATACCATGGGATGAGCTTGAAACACTGGACACCCTTTTCGATGCCTTGCGTGACAAGGGAGCGAAGGGCACCGATGCGAGTCTGCTCTATGGGTTTGGACTCCACCTAAACCCCGAAGTAGAACGGTTTGACGCGGAGTACCTGCTGCGAATGATGCAGGCCTACCTGCTGCTCGCCAGTTGGCTGCGCGACGAAATTAAAGTCGACATTACACGGGAAGTGCTGCCCCACGCTAACCCGTTTCCTAAAGAGTATGCGCTGAAGGTACTCAACGCTAACTACCAACCCGATATCGACACGTTTATCGATGACTATTTACGCTACAACCCCACGCGGAATCGGGAGCTAGATTTATTACCGCTATTTGCTCATCTTCGCCCAGATCATCCCCATGAGCTGCTGCATGGCCAGCTCACCAAACCGCGCCCCACCTTTCACTACCGGCTGCCTAATGCACAGCTTTCACAACCGGGCTGGGGGTCGGTGGTGGAATGGAATCGCTGGGTCGAAGTAGAAAAACTGGCGGCAAATACCAGCATACTGCGCGCTCGTTGCGATGAGTACATCGCCGAGCATAGCCGCCCCTGGTGGGTGCGCCTCAAAATAACGCTGTTGGGTCTGCTTAGGCCGTCTTAAACCACACACTGCAACAACGAGACTCTGCCAGCATGCATCGACCGCTCATAGGGATCACGACCTCTGATAAAAAAAGCCATCTAGCATGGTGGTTCGATTGGTTTGCCGTTTGGCGGCATGGCGGCAAGCCGCTGCGCTTATCGCCTTCGCGCCCGCTGCCCGACCACCTGGATGGACTGATTATCGGCGGTGGCGACGATATTCAAGCACACCTTTATGGTGGTGAAGTTCAGCTTGATGTGCGGCTGGACCCAGCCCGCGATAAGCTGGAGCTAAGTTTACTTGACCGATTTATTCC